>CAXTRL010000260.1:0-5478 GCA_964246575.1 uncultured Armatimonadales bacterium | reverse complement strand
GCCGCTTTCCCAGCGTGGACGCCGTGCGTCCCCTGCACTTCGGGCGGTCGGCGGACTTTCCGTTCCCCAGCGCCGTCGCTCTAGTTTCCAGCCAAAATTGGGATCAAATTGCCGGCGGCAACCTTGCGCTGCCGGACGGCTGGTCTTTGCAAAGCGCCCAGCAGGTGCGGCTGAGTGACCAAGAATAAACGATGACCAAAAGTGAAGCTTTTTTAGCGCAGGCCGCCAGCGACTTTCATGTCTTTGAGCTTCTTCTCCGGCAAGACCGGAACGAGGTTCCTGCGTGTCACCCCGGCCATTATTTGCAAATGTCCGTGGAGAAGCTGGCAAAGGCCACTTTGCAGCGAGCCGGTCACGACCCTGGTTACACTCATGAAGCGTTTTCTTCACTGCGTCCTTATTTGAAACGGCGGGACGTAGCGCGAGCGTTAGGCTACCCGAACTTCTCAACATTCCGCGATTTTCTTGACCGCAGCGCCAGCTTGTTTTATCGCATTGAGGCGCTTCATCCTGATGTCCCCAAGAACGCAGGAGGGCCGAATGTTGAGTATCCCTGGGAAGGGCGTGCCTCCAGCCTTGACATGACCTGGCAGACACCCGCCGCCGAAGAGTTTTCAATTCTCAAAGAACTGCAAGGCTCAAGCGACGGCGCTCAACTCATCACCATCATTCGGCTCCTGCTGGAAAGGTTCAACGCGGTTTTTCCAGCCTAGCGGCCTCACCGCTTCTTCGTCTCGGTGTTCTGCCCGTAGGCACACCAATCGCGCACCGGGCAGCGGGAGCAGATGGGAACGGTCGGCAGGCAAAGGGCGCGGCCATGCTGCAAAAATAGCCGGTTGGAGCCGGCCCAAAGGTCTTGGGGCATGATCTTTTCCAGCGCTTTTTCGGTCGCATCCGGCGTTTTGGTCGCCACCCAGCCGAGGCGGTTTGTGATGCGGTGGCAGTGGGTGTCCACGCAAATCGCGGCTTTGTTGAAGGCGTAGATGAGAACGCAGTTGGCGGTTTTGCGCCCCACTCCCGGCAGGCTGAGAAGGGCGTCTAGGTCATCAGGAACCAAGCCTCTGTAGCGCTCTACCAGAATGGCGGCGAGAGCAAGGAGGCGCGGGGCTTTTTCTTCGCGGTACTCACTGCCGTTCAGCAGGTCGTACAGATCAGGCTCGGCGGCAAGGGCAAGCGCAGCGGCATTCGGGTAGCGGGCGAAGACCCGTGAAGACACCGCCGCCGTCTGCTCTTCGCGGGTGCGTTGGGAGATGATGGTGGCGACCAGCACTTGGTACGGGTCGCCTAGCTCCACTGCACCGCGTCCGTGATAGGTCGCCGCCAGCGTGTCCATGACGGGTCGGATGTCGGCGGCGGCAGCGGCCTCCTCAATGCTATTCGCCACTCCAGTCCTCCAAAGCCAAAACAGGCACTTTGCCGAAATCCGTGCGGTTCCGAGTGATCAGCGTCGCATCGTTGGCAAGAGCCGTCGCCGCGATTTCCAGGTCCATCGTGCCGACGCGGAGCCGCCGCAGCCACAAGCTTTGGAACTGTGCCACGGCCTGCGCGTCAAAAGGCAGAACAGGAGTCACGCAGTAGTATTCCCGCATTCGGTCCAGGCGCGAGTAGGCGTCAAGCTGGCGGTCAACGCTTTGCATCCGCGCGATCTCCGCCATCCAGCCGCGCATCTGCTCCTCGTAGCTGATCAGGCTGACGGCTACGCTGTCCGGCGGAAGGGCAGCAATGCGAGCAAGAATTCGTGCGCCCTCCGGCCCGGCACGGGCTATCAGAGAAATATGGTCAGTATTCATCAGGTAAGGGTACATAGATGCCTGCTTTTTCCAGCGCTTCAATCTCCTCGGCGGCTGTCGGCTGGGAGCGCCGGTACTCCGCACCAAGACTCATTGCGCTCTCGAATATCTCATCATCTTTGAACGCGCCATACCAACGCTCATACCACGGAAGTTCAGTTTTGGCGGCTGGTTTTTCCAGTAAGTGCGCGATTTGCTCTTCCAGCACGCTAACGCGCTCTTCTAGTGTTTCCATAGCTTTGCTCCCTTAGCGAATATGCGCCTGAATATAAGAAAGCAGGTCGGCAATGGCGACGCGCTCCTGCTGCATAGTGTCCCGGTGACGGACGGTGACGGTGTCCATGAGATCGGTTCCGCCGTCGCGGGACTGGCCGAGGGTGTCGTAATCCACGGTGACGCAGAGCGGGGTCCCGGCTTCATCCTGGCGGCGGTACAGCTTGCCGATACCGGCGGTGTCGTCGTACACCGAGCGCACGTCGCCCTGGGACTGGATCATGCGCTTGATTTCTTTGCTTTTGGCGACTATCTCCGGCTTGTTCTTGGCAAGCGGCAGGACGGCGACTTTGATAGGGGCAAGCGCCGGGGGCAGGCGGAGGACAACGCGCACTTCGCCATTCGGCAAAGTTTCCTCGTCGTAAGCCTCACACAAGGCGGCTAGGACGCCCCGGTCGACGCCCGCCGCCGGCTCGACGACATACGGGACGACGTGCCGGTTGTTCGGCTGGTCGAAGTAGGTCAGCTTTTCAGTGGAATGCTCGTTCTTCATCGCTTTTTCCGCCGTGTTTGCCGACAGCCCAAGCGAATCCTGTTCTTTGGAGTGCGAGCCTAAATCCCAGTCCGTGCGATTGGCGATGCCTTCCAACTCATCGAAGCCGAGCGTCGGGTATTTATAAAGAATATCCACGGTGCGCTTGGAGTAGTGGGACAGCTTGGTATGCTCAAACAAGTCCAGGTTCTCGCGTTTGAGGCCCACTTTTTCCACCCACCAATTCAGATGGTCCTGTATCCACGCTTCATGGGCGGCTTCGTCCTCGCCGGGCATCACGAAGTATTCAATCTCCATCTGCTCCAGCTCGCGCACCCGGAAAATGAAATTGCGCGGCGTGATTTCGTTGCGAAACGACTTGCCCTGCTGGGCGATGCCGAACGGCAGCTTGCGGTTGGTGGCCGTCAGCACATTCTTGAAGTTGACGAACATGCCCTGCGCCGTCTCAGGCCGGAGGTAGGCAAACGACTCGGAGTCGGCGACCGGCCCGACCTGCGTCTTGAACATCAAATTAAACGCACGAGGCTCGGTCCAGTCGCCTGCCTTGCCGTCTTCGGGGTCAATGACTTTGGCAGCTTTGAGCGCCGCTTCCGCCCGCGTCGGCTCATCCAGCAGGGCCAGCGCCAGCGCCTCATAATCGTCCGCACCTTCGGCGACAGCAAACGCCGCCGCCAGCTCCTGCCGCACTTCGGGCGTCTGGTCCCGCAATAAGTGGTCGAACCGATAACGCTTTTTGGTCGTTCGATTGTCAATCAGCGGGTCCGCAAAGCCCTTCTCATGCCCGGAGTAGCGCAGCACATAGCGATTGGTCAGAAGTGCCGTTTCAATGCCCTCCATGTCGTCGCGCTCATAGACATTGTGCTTCCACCAGAGCCGCTTCAGGTTGTTCTTAAGCTCGACCCCCAGCGGCCCGTAATCAAACATCCCCTGCAAGCCCCCGTAAATCTCGGAAGAGGGGAAAATAAAGCCGCGCCGCTTGCACAGGGACACGATCTTTTCCAAATTCTCTGCGGCCATAAACTTTTCCGTCCTTTAACTGTCTTGTGTTCGTGAATATGGCTGCTCGATGACAAGTCCCGGCACCGCCGAAAAATGCTTGACGTTGAACGTGCAGAGCGTCGCCCCCTGCCCAATCGCAGTCGCGGCGATCAGCGCATCTATGAGACCCAGACTGTGACTGAGCTTGTAATCGCGCAGATGCTCCAAGCCGCGCTGACAATCTGCCTCAGAAGGCCAGATAATCGGCAAGCCAGCCAAGAAGGTTTGCAAGCGCTTTAACTCGGTTTTGTCGCGGCAGCCTGCAACCAATTCCATTGCGACGAACCCTGGAATACTCGGGCGTTCGGTTAGCCCCGCATACCAAAGCACCGCCGGCGCAAAGCCGCGCCGGATGTCAACAAGAACATCCGTGTCCAAAAGTCGCATTAGCCTTCGCTCCGTGTTTCCGACTGCCGCCGCAGCTCACGCGCATACTCCGCACTATCGGCGATGTCAGCCCTATCAGCCCAATCGCCAATCAGGCCGTTCGCCTTCCAGTAAGCGACAACATCGGCTCCGGTTTTCAGCTCAGGCAGCGGCGAAAGCTCCGGCAAATTACGTTCTATGAGCGACAGTGCGTAGTCTTCCACAGGCTGTTCGCATCTTGCGGCTTCCTCTTCCAGCCGCGTTTTTATCTCGGTTGGTACATGAAGGGTAATAGTCATTTCAGTTCTACTTTCTGTATTAGACCAACTGCGGCTCACGAAACACGGCATATTCGGCGGGCGTTAGGGAAATCAGTATCGTGACGCGAAGCTGGTCCTCCGGGCTGAGATGCGCCCGCAGCTTGTTCCACAAAGTATGCTGACGATCAATCGGCTCCAAGCCGTCGAAGCCCTGCCAGACGACAATGCCGCTGATCTTGAAACCCCGACGCAAGGGATCAATTTCAACTCGCGCCCCCGGCAAATCCTGCGGCAGCCATTTTTCCAGAGCGGTTTTTATACGTTCCATCTTAAAACTCCTATTTCCACAACGGCTGCGGCGGCGTTAGTAATGCGCCGACTGCTTTCTCGAACAAATTTGCCGGTGCGCCCAATGTTGGCACGGCGCAAAAAGAGGCGCAAAGCGTCTTCCGAGCGATACCGATGGCTGTTGCTCCAGCGGCGCGTTACCTCAGTCAGTGCCGCAACGGTTTTATTCTTCTGTTCCAGCGTCATGCTGTCATCAAACTTTGCGTCACGGTAAAGTGTTTGCAGGTCGTGACGCCCGCTGAAGATTGGAGAAACGCGGTATTGATAAGCCCGCAGAATGCACTCTACCGCAAGGCCCGCCAAATAGTGCGACATCACATACCGCCCGGTATCATGCAGCTCCCTCGCCAGCGCAAGATGCTCTGTTGCGGCTTCCCGATAAATCTCCGCTTCATTATCTTTCGCCTTCCGTGGCATTTGTTTACTTCCTTTAATCAGATGCATGCAAAGGGACTGAAGATGACGGCCGCGCATCTTCTTTTCGCAGACGAACACTTCTTTTACCGTAGGTGGTATACAAAATTGCAGCAAAAGCGAAGCCAAACCACATATCGTGTGTTGGAGCGTGCCGATAACCAAGCCAATATATTCCATAGAAAAGTGGAGCGTAGTAAAGGGACTTCACAGCCACCTTCAATAAATCTCCCGGCATTTCAATTGCAATTTCACATAAATGGACAGCTAACTTTTTTATGAAGTTCATTGCTTTGTCACTCCCATTCGATGGTCGCGGGCGGCTTGCTGGTGATGTCTAAAACGACGCGGTTGACGCCGGGGACTTCGTTGACGATGCGGTTTGAGATGCGGTCCAGGACTTCATAGGGCAGACGTGCCCAGTCGGCGGTCATGGCGTCTTCACTGGTCACGGCGCGGATGACGATGGGGTACGCATAGGTGCGCTGGTCGCCCA
>CAXTRL010000259.1:0-5485 GCA_964246575.1 uncultured Armatimonadales bacterium | reverse complement strand
GTCACTCATGTCCTGATCAGGAAAGTTTGGGCCGAACGCCACGCCTTTTGTCATTGCGCGGGCGTAAGTGCCGCCGCCCATAGTCTGCGGCGGGCGCATGTCGCCGGTTTCAGCCCGGTACACTTCCAGCAGCGAGGCGACCAGCGGATCGTCCTGCGGGATATACAGCGGCGGCTGATCGGAAAGCGCTTCTAAAGTCCAGCCGGTTCCAACAATCCCTGCTTCCAAACACCCGCGCAGGGTGTCTTGGTTCCAAGTCACCGGGTAGCGAATGTTAAACGTCAGCGCCGCCTTGCCGTCCGCAATTTCGGCGATGCCGAGATTGCACGTCAGCGGCCCGGCAACGTCGTCCCGTCCTTCAATGCCGAGCGACGCGCCTTTGGTGTCGGCAGCCCAGTTCTGGATCTGCTGCACGACTGCGATCTGGTCTTCCTGATGGTCCAGCAGCAATAACGCATCGCACAAGACCGCAACGGCATTGACGCCGTTGTCCGGTGTGCTGCCGTGCGCCGAAACACCTTTGGCGGTCACGCGCAGCTTGCTGCCTTCCACTTCTTCAGTCGTCACTCCGACCACCGCGTTCAGCCGCGCCACCGTGGCGGCCCAGGGCTGGGGGCCAGCCGCGAGAACAGCAACCGCCGTATCAGGAACCATGTTGGGCCGCTCGCCGCCGGTCAGCGACTCTATGTGGATACGGCTGCCTTCCGGCGGCGCGGAACGGGTCAAGATCGCGTTCGCGATGCCTTTTTCGGCATACACCAGCGGGAACATGGCGTCCGGCGTGAAGCCCGTCGCCGGCACTTCTTCATGCGCGAAGTAATACTTGACGCAGCCGAACCCGCTTTCCTCGTTGGCCCCTAGAATGAGCCGGACCCGCTGGGTCAGCGGCACGCCGCAGCCTTGCAGGGCCAGAATGGCCCACAGCGCAGACATCGCCGGGCCTTTGTCATCCAGAGCGCCCCGCGCGTAAATCTTGCCATCCGCGATTTCCGCGCCAAACGGCGGATGCGACCAGCCGGTGCCGGGCGGCACGACATCCACATGGGCCAGCACCCCGACAATTGGGGCGTCAGCGGCGACGCCCGGCGCAGCCCATTCGGCATGGACCGCGTAGCCGTCCACGTTTTTGCCCGTCAGGCCATGCCCCTCTGCGACTTCCAGCCCGTAGCGGAGTGCTTTCAAGGTTTCCGCGCCGAACGGAGCGCCCGGCGCGGCGTCCCCTTCCACGCTTGGGATTCGCAGCATGGCCTGGGTTGTTTCCACGATTTCGGCCTGATGCGCGCCAATCCAGTCCGAAAGCTGAGTGTCTATCTGCTCAAAATTGCCCAATTGTTCTTTTCCCGTCAAAAGATATTCCTGTTCATTATCCACAAAAACCCGCCCGGCGTCAATGCAATTTCATCAATGCAGCACCACCACAACCGCTTCCGGCGAGCGCAGCAGGCGCAGCGGGATTGCCGAGCCTTCCATGCCCCGGCTGACAATCAATGTTCGATCTCCAATCCTGCGGCGTCCGGCCCAAGTGACGGCGCTGCCCGGCGGCAGGTGCGGATGAATCCAGCGGTGCAGGGGCCGGCTGACCCAGTCCAGCAGCATAACCTGCCCGCCATGCGTATGCCCGCACAGCACCGCCAGCGGCGTCCGGCCCGGCAGGTAGACGGCATCCGGGTTATGGGCCAGCACCAGCCGGGATGTGTCCGGCTCGGCAGCGTCAAACTTTTCGTACCAGTCCATCCGCGCCGCCGCATCCTTGTAATGCGCCGGCGGCAGGTAACGATCCGGGTCATAGTACGCCGCCGATTCCTGCAAGTCATCCAGCCCGACAAGGAGCAGGCGCTGCCCGTTCACCATGACCGCCGCCGCTTGGTTCTTCAGAACCGTGACGCCCGCATCTTCCAAGTAGCCCATCACAGGCTGAACGTCACCGCGAAACCCGGTGTAATCGTGGTTGCCCAGCACGGCATACAGCGGGACGCCAAACTTCGACAGCGCCTCTAAACACGGCGAAAGCAGGCCAAGATACTGCGGCTCATTGTCCACATAGTCCCCGCCCAGCAAGACTAAATCAAACGGCTTTTTTTGATGCTCGCGCCGCAGCTTCTCCATCTTGGCCTTCAATGTAGCCGGGCGGCTGAACTGCCCCAAGTGCCAGTCCGTCAGCAGCAAAACGCGCACCGGCTGAGTCATCCGCTTTTCCGGGTCCACAACCTCATGCTCCGTGATTGCTAACCGGCGCGGCTCGATCCACCAGCAATAAACGGCAAGAAGGCCCAGCAGGGAGCCGAGCAGTTGCGGCACACAACGAAGCATCTTCATTGCGGCGAGCTTACGTTAGCCACTCGTTGGCCTGCCCACGCAGCAAAACGCCACGGGTTGAAACCCGAGGCTAACAAATGCCCAATGTCGTGGCGACACAAGAAAAACGCCCGAAATCCAATTTTCCGTCCCCTGGACGGCGTGCATTTGATAGCCACGGGTTTCAACCCGTGGCTCCTGCTCTCGTAGCTTTCACTCATCCGTATTCTGCCCTTCCTCTGCCGCTTGCGTCTTTCGTTCGGCCATCCGTGCTTTAATCGCCGCTTCAAAGCCGTTGCCGGTCGGCTCATAGTAGGGCTGGGTTTGGACGCCTTCGGGTAGGTAGGCTTGCGGAACATAGTTGCCGGGATAGTCATGCGGGTTGAGGTACGGCGCGTCGCCCTTCGCGGCCCGTCCGGTGCCGCTGCGGGAATCGCGCAGGGGCTTGGGAACCGGGGTAGCCCGCTCGGTTTCAACATCGGCCAGCGCTCGTTTCAGGCCAGCGTATGACGCTTTGGATTTGGGCGCGGCGGCGAGGTAGGTCACGGCCTGGGCCAAGTTAAGCTGGGCTTCGGGCAGGCCGACATACTCGACGGCGTTGGCGGCGGCGTTGGCAATCAGCAGGCCCATTGGGTCGGCGTTGCCGACATCTTCCGACGCGAGGATGACCAGGCGGCGGGCGATAAAGCGGGCGTCTTCCCCGGCCGCAAGCATCCGGGCCAAGTAATACAGGCCCGCATCGGGATCGGAGCCGCGAATGGACTTGATGAACGCCGAGATCGTGTCGTAATGCGTGTCGCCGGTCTTGTCGTAGGTGATCGCCCGCTGCTGCAAGGCTTCCTCGGCGATGGCTCTTGTGACCCGGCGCACAGCGTCCGCTTTGCGTGATTCAGGCCGGGTGGTCGTCGCGGCAAGCTCCAGCGCGTTCAAGGCCGTCCGGGCGTCGCCGTTTGCCTTGTCAATGAGGTGGGCGCGGGCATCGGCTTCCAGCACGACGCGCAGCGGACCGAGGCCGCGCTCGTCGTCGGAAACGGCCCGGTCCAGCAAGTTCCCAAGCTGCTCCTCGGAAAGCGACTCAAACGTGAACACGCGGGCGCGGGACAGCAGGGGAGCGTTGACCTCAAAGTAGGGGTTCTCGGTGGTCGCGCCAATCAGCACAACCGTGCCGTTCTCGACATGGGGCAGCAGGGCGTCCTGCTGAGACTTATTGAAGCGGTGGATTTCATCAATAAACAGTACGGTCTTTTTGCCGTACATTCGGCGGCGGAGCGCCGCCGCTTCAATGACTTTGCGTAAATCGGGTATCCCCTGCGTCACGGCTGAAAAGTTCTCAAAATGCGAGAGTGTCCGGTGGGCGATAATCCCCGCCAGCGTCGATTTGCCGACGCCCGGCGGGCCGAAAAAGATCACTGAAGTCAGCGCATCTTCTTCAATGGCCCGCCGGAGCAGGCTGTCCGGCCCCAATATCCGCACTTGCCCGACAAACTCTTCCAATGTCTGTGGCCGCATCCGGGCGGCCAGCGGCGTGTTCGGGGCGGTTTCCGGCGGGGCAGGGCGATCATCAAACAAATCCATAGGCTATTGTAGCACACGGTTTCCTGGGTATAGTCACAAGATGGATGACATGCTTTCTTTGTTTGAGGACGAGAACCCACAGGCCGCCCCGCCGCCCCTGCCGCCGTCGTGGCTTCAGGCGCTCGGCGGCGAGTTCCAAAAGCCGTACTGGTCCAAGTTGCAGGAGTTTGTCGTGGAAGAGCGGCGTCAATACCCGGTCTTTCCGCCGGAGGCCGATACTTACTCGGCATTCCAGCTCACGCCGCTGGAACAAACGCGCGTGTTTCTGCTGGGCCAGGACCCCTACCATAACACGGGCCAGGCGCACGGCCTGTGCTTTAGCGTGAAACCCGGCATCGAAACCCCGCCGTCACTGGCGAATATGTACAAAGAGCTGCGCGATGATTGCGGCTGCTCCATCCCCAACAATGGTTATTTGGTGCCGTGGGCGAAGCAGGGGATACTGATGCTCAATGCCGTCTTGACCGTCCGGGCGCACACGGCAAACTCGCACAAAAATAAAGGCTGGGAAACATTCACCGACGCCGCCATCCGCGCCGTCAACGCCCAGCCAAACCCCGTCGTCTTCGTGCTGTGGGGCGGCTACGCCCAAAAAAAGCTGCCGCTGATTGATCCAGCGCGGCACACCATCATTCAGTCGGTGCATCCCTCCCCGCTGTCCGCCCGCAATGGCTTCTTCGGCAGCCGCCCGTTTTCCCAAATCAATGCCGCCTTGAAGTCTTACACCACACCGGAAATAGACTGGCAAATCCCAAACATCTAAATTCCATGTATCTAAATTATCGCCGCAAGTTCGCGCAGCCGAGGCAGTTGTTCCGCGATGACATTTGTTTCGCTCCGCCATTCAAACCCAGGGCCGACCCCGCCATACTCAAACGCGAGTACCCAGGGTTCACCAAACTGCTTGTCTCGAATGTGCTGCATGACCCACTCAACGAGGTCCCAATCCTCGTGGCCCATTGCCATGCTGTCGCGCAGGCGATCCCCATCAAATTGAGCGCCGGTCACATGCAACTCTTTAAGATGGGAAACGGGAAGTTTCCGAACATAATATTTGACATCAATGCCGAGCGCAAGGCAGGTTAAACGAGCATGGGCGGTGTCCAGCAAAAGACCGCACTGTGTCTCGGCAACAACCTGGCTGATGACTGCCGGATCAATGCAGGGGTAAAGAAACTTTCCGCTTGCACCTCGGTAAACGACGTTTTCTACAATCACACGTTCCGGCCCGAACCGCTCGGTAACTGTTGCGACATCTTGAATGAGAACGTCTGTCAAGTAAGCCATATCTTCAGGAGCATGAGTATCAGCCATCATCGCGGGAAAATCTTTAGTCTGCGCCTGCAAATGCACGTTGACGTAAGGCGTCTGCGTTTGGCTGAGATACCGCTCAACCTCGTCCCAGTTTGTCGTCCCGATGCTGCCGTTGCCTGCGTGAAGCGGGAAATGAATGTAGATCGGACGGCAAAGACTCGCCTCCTGAAGGAGATCGGGAGCATAAGCCCTGACAACCTCATCGGATGCGGGAGGGCACTTGTACAAATCGAGTTCAATTTTCTGCTGAAGGGCAAGCGCTTTGGCTTGCGGCGAGTAATTGATGGCGATTTTCATCAAA
>CAXTRL010000258.1:0-5511 GCA_964246575.1 uncultured Armatimonadales bacterium | reverse complement strand
AACGCCCGGTCGACCCAGGCATGGCTCGGTCCGCCCCAGGCCATCAGAATGCAGCGGTTGTGGTAGGTGATTTTGCCGAGACGCCCAGACAGCAGCAGAGGCCACAGCGCATGGTTTTGGGGGGCCGCGCCGCCGGGCAGGGCCATAGTGTCCATGGTCGCGCCGGGCGCACGGTCTTTGACATACCGCTGACATTCGGCCATTTCCCAGCACAGCTCCGCGCCGGACAGATGCGTCAGCATTCGGTGCGTCGTCGTGTGGTTTGCGACCTCAAAGCCGTCGGCTACTAAAACCCGCAGCTTTTTGGTTTCCTGCCCCGGCTGCCAGAACGGTGCCGGGTTCCAGGCGGATTTCGGCAGGACATAGAACGTCCCTTTGAGCGGCCAGTCATCGTGTTTGGCATGGAACGCTTCCAGAATGCCGACCGCGCAGTTCGGGTCAATCTTGCCATTGGGCAGGTAGTGGAACTGCGTTCCGCGAGCGTCGTCAAACGTCAGCACGACCGGAGTCTTGCCGGCGGGAACGTCCAGGTGCGAAGTGAGAATGTCGCGCATGTTGACCGGATACCAGTGCGCGGCATACATCAGCGCAAGCTGCTTGCGAAACGTGTCCGGCGCGATATTGAGGCCCTCTTTATCGTAGCGCCCGCTGCGCCGGGCCGGTGCGCCGAACGCATGGTACATTAGAATAGGGATATGCCCGGTTTCGTCCACATGCAGCGACGCCATTTGGGCGGCAGTCAGGACAGGCGCTTGCACCAGGCTCTTCCGGCCCGCTGCTTTGCGGGTGGAAAGCGGCGCGGCATGGGCCGAAGGCGCGGAATGGTGCAGGGCGGCAACGCCGAGCAAGGCGAGTCCGGCAGCCGCCGCCGCAACCGGCAGCGTCAGCTTCTTGAAAAGGCTTGGTGAGGACATGATGACGCATTGTACCATAAGACCCACAGACATGCAAATTGAACATGCACATTGAAACCGTTCCCGCCGCCAGGACCCCGTCCTAAAGGACAGGTCTGCGGGCCTTCGGCCAACCACCCTGCGGGCGGAAGAACAAGAAAGCAATATATCCTAATCTTCCGGTCGCAGACCGGTTGGCGTCTGCGCCTTCAGACCTGCCATTCATGGCGGGGACTTGCGCGGCAGGGTTCCTGCGCTCCCGGAAATTATCTATGTTCACTCGCCTTGCCGCTTCTTACGCTCTTTGCATTGCCCTTTGCGCCGTTTTTGCTTCCTCTGCTCCCCTTTTTGCCCAGTCCCGGCACCCCTCCTTGCGTGAAATCGTTCCGCTGACCTTGTGGAAGTTCAGCGCCCATCCGCCGGCTAGCGCCGGGCCTGAAACGGCGGCGTTTGACGACGCCGCATGGCAGAGCGTCACGGTCCCGCACACCTGGAACTCCAAAACGCAGACGGAAACCCATCGGGCCGCCTGGTATCGCACTCACTTTACGCTGGGAAGCAGCCGGACAAAAGAAGTGTTCGTCTGCTTTGACGGCGCGGGAACCGTGGCCGATGTGTACGTCAACGGCGTGTATCTCGGCTCGCATCGGGGCGCGTACACGCGGTTCTTGTTTGACGCCACGGCAGCGGTCCATCCCGGCGACAATGTGCTGGCGGTGCGGTGCGATACCAACCCCGCCGACACGTCGGACTGCCTGCCGGCGGGCGACGGGTATCAGTTGTATCATGTTCCCGGCGGCTTGTACCGGCCTGTGCATCTGCTCCTGACCGCGCCGGTCCACATTGACCCCACCGACGACGCCGCATCCGGCGTTTTCCTGACGCCGTCTGGGGTCCACACGGAAAGCGCGGACCTTGCCATTAAAACGCTGGTCCGAAATGACAGCGACTTGGGGACCACTATCACAGTCACAAGCCATGTCACGGACAGCACAGGGGCCGCCGTCGCAGTAGTCTCCGGGCAGATCACGCTGGCGGCCCGCACCGGCGGCAGCGTGACCCTGCACGTGAAAATCCCTTACCCGCATCGGTGGAATACGACTGACCCGTACTTGTACACAGTTCAAACGACAACGGCGGTGGACAATTCAGTGACGGACGCCGTGACCGAGCGGACCGGCCTGCGCTTTTTTGAGATGACCTCGGCGGGGTTTTTTCTGAATGGGGTTTCCACGCCGCTGCGCGGGGTCGCTAAGCATCAGGAAACGGAAGCCGACGGCAGCGCCGTGTCCGAAGCCGATCTGCGGCGGGACTGGGACGACTTGCGGGATTTGGGGGTCAACTATGTGCGCCTGGCGCACTACCCGCACGCGCAGTTGGAGTACGACTTGGCGGATGAAAGGGGAATTGTCGTGTGGGCCGAAAACGGCCATTCCAATCCGGCCCCGCCGACCGACACGGGCCGGCAGATTACGCGCGAGATGGTGCTGCAAAACTTTAATCACCCCAGCATCTGCTTTTGGAGCATCGGCAATGAAGCTATTCGAGACCTGCCGGACATCACGACACTGGAAGATTACGCGGCCACGGCGCGGGCCGAAGACCCGACCCGGCTGATCACTTACGCCAGCAGCACCGGGTTTTACCAGTCGCCGGCGCTGGACTTTGTCGCCGTCAACCGCTATTCCGGCTGGTATGGCGGCACCATCGCCGGGTTTAACCGGCAGGCGGCGTTCTACCATTTTATCTCGGAAACCGGCGCGGGCGGCGTCGTGTCCGTGCATACGTCGGCGGCGCTGCCGACTCATAAGGCCAACGCCTACGAGCCGGAAGAATATCAGGACGAAGTCGCAGAAAGCCGCTGCCAGACGGTTTTCCGCACCTTGAGCGGCCAGGTGCCGCTGTTTACTTGGTGGACGTTCCGGGACTTCAGCGACCCACGCTACAAAGGCGTCAATTCCAAAGGCTTGGAAACATTCGGCGGCTTTCGCAAAGACGCCTACTATCTGTACCAATCGTTTTTGAAGCCGCAGACGCCGCTGGTGCATCTGTGCGGCAAAACGTGGTTCCTGCGCCGCCGGGCGCAGCCGTCTGATACTCTGGACGTCAAAGCCTACTCCAATGCCGCAGCCCTGACGCTGTCCGTCAACGGTACGAAGATTAGAGCCGCCCAAAACGGCGCGTACCTGCTGCCGAACGGCACCGCGTCTACCAACGTCTTTTCCTGGGGGGCCGCGCTTCAGCCGGGCCGCAACGCCGTGGTTGTAGATGACGGCTTCGGCCACTCCGACTCAGCAATCATTTACGCGGAACACGGCGACTCCACCTTGATCCGAGACCTGCGCTCCAGCAATCCGGCGAACCCCGCTGACTTCGTCGCGGGGCCGATCCAGGCCGAGTGGCCGTTTTACGACAACTTTGACGGCACCGGTGACAACACGTTCCATGACATCCCGGCGGCGCTGAAGGGCGCTCATTGGATCACGCTGGGCCGCCCGACCAAGCCGGGGATGCAGACCACGCTTTCGTTTACACTGGCCCCGGACGCCAGCCCCACCGACATTTTTCTCCTCATGACCGATACGCCTGGTCATCCGGCTCCAATCCCGGCAGGGTATGCCGACACGGGAGCCGTGGGAACTTGGCGCGATAATCAGCTTAATTTAGTGCCATACAAGCTGTTTCGCCGCACAGTCAGCGGCGGCCAGACCGTATTCATCCCGTCGTTCGCCCACGACTACTTGGTGCTGGTCAAGCCTTATCATACTCCTCCTGCCGTCGTTTCCGGCGCGGAACCGTAAAAGAAGCGGGCAGCGACAAAAGCGCAGATCGCTAGGGCTATGGCTAGGATACCGTGCTTCGTGTGCGGCGTTGTGACGCCCACTTCGTGTCCCGGCAGAAAGCCCGGCAGAGAGCCGGCAGGGGTAACGAAATAAAGTACGGCGGCGACCAGCAGCAGGACGCCGACTAAAATCGCCGCTCCCGCCGTCAGTTGTTTTGTTTGCAAAGTCGATGTTCTCCTCGTTGAATGTTCAAGCGGAGCTTAGTTCACGGCTGACGCTGGAATTTCCTGCTCAATCCGCCGCAGGTTTGAAGTGGCAGCCGAAGGGGCATTCTTTACGAAAACCTATAAAGAACGCAAAGCAAATTATATTCGTAAAAAAACGGCGTTTTTGTGAAAAATTGGGTTATATTAAGAAGCAGGAAAACAAAAAGTCGGCATGGCACGATAATTGCAGGATAAATGCAGCACAGTCACGCTTTTTGGAGTTTTCGAGGAATTCACTCGATGGACGCACAGATCAAAACAATTATTCCTAAAACCGCCATTGTTCATGATTATCTGGCACAGGCCGGCGGGGCGGAGCGCGTCGCCGCCGCCCTGCACGGCTTGTTCCCCGACGCGCCGCTGTTTACGTCCGTTTACGACGAAAAAGCGACGCTGGGGTACTTTCGGGATATTGACGTCCAAACATCAATTTTGCAGCGCTGGCCGCTGTCTTCCCAGCGGATGCACAAGTTCGCTCTGCCCCTGTATCCGGCGGCATTTGAACATTTCGACTTCCACGGCTACGACCTAGTTCTCAGCTCTTCCAGCTCGTTCGCCAAAGGGGTCATCACGCCGCCGGAAACCTGCCATATCTGCTACTGCCACACCCCTGCCCGGTTCGCGTGGCGTCAGCACGAGTACCTGTCGCAAAGCCGGCGCGGGCGGCTGGTGTCGCTGCTGCTGCGCGGGATGCTGGGCCGGCTCCGCGCCTGGGACGTCCAAAGCGCGTCCCGCCCGGATTACTACATTGCAAACTCCTACAACGTCGCCCAGCGCATCCGCAAATACTACCGCCGCGATGTCGCCGCCGTCATTCCGCCCCCGATTGACACGGAGCGCTACGCGCCGGCCCCCCTGTCCGAAGTCGGCCCGCACTTTTTGGTGGTCTCGCGGCTTGTCGGCTACAAGCGCGTTGACCTGGCCGTGGAAGCCTGCAACCGGCTGGGGGCGCCGCTGCGGATTGTTGGAACCGGGCCGGACCTCGCGGGCCTGAAGCGCATCGCCGGGCCGACGGTGGAGTTTTTGGGGCGTCTGCCGGACCGGGAAGTGGCCGCCGAGTTTGCCCGCTGCCGGGCGCTGATTTTCGCCGGCGAGGAAGACTTCGGCATGACGCCGCTGGAGTGCATGGCAAGCGGCAGGCCCGTTGTCGCGTTCGCCGCCGGCGGGGCGCTGGAAACCGTCGCAGACGGCGAAACCGGCGTTTTGTTTCCGGCGCAGACCGCCGACTCGCTGGCGGCGGCGTTGCTGTCGCTGGACGACATAGCATTTGACCCGGCAGCGCTGCAAAAACACGCCGCCCGGTTCGGCTTGGGAGTTTTCAACGACCGCATGAGGCGCTTCATTGAAGGGGCGTTAGATCAGCATCAGTCCCGCCTGCGGACTCACTACGGCATCGGCCCGTTTTCGCGCACCGGCGCATCCGGCTTTCCCACCCCCGACGATGACCTTTTCAACCCCTTCATGCGGCCCACGAAGTAAGAACCCCTCCCTCCTTGCTTCGCAGGGTCCCTCCCCGAAGCGGAGAGGGGGGAAGAGGCAGGAAAGGAAACGGGAGGCAGGGGAAGCGGC
>CAXTRL010000257.1:0-5512 GCA_964246575.1 uncultured Armatimonadales bacterium | reverse complement strand
CTATCTGCTGAATGAAACGCGCCGCGAGAATTCGGCGGAGCATTCGTGGCACCTGGCGGTGATGGCCCTGGTGCTGTCAGAATATGCGAACGCCGAAGTTAACACGCTCAAAGTTCTCCAAATGCTGCTGGTGCATGACATTGTTGAGGTTGACTCCGGCGACACGTATATCTATGACGCCGCCGGGAACGACACGAAAGCCGAGCGCGAAGAAGCTGCCGCCCGGCGCATCTTCGGCCTGCTGCCCGAAGACCAGCAGACAGAAATCATACAGCTATGGCAGGAGTTTGAGGCACGGGAAACGCCGGAAGCGAAGTTCGCCGCCGCGCTGGATAGACTAATGCCGCTGCTGCACAACTTCCACACCGAAGGCCGCTCCTGGCGCGAACACGATATTTCTGAGGCACAGGTTTTGCGCCTTAACAGTCACATGGCCGAAGGCTCCGAAACGCTTTGGGAGTATGCCGAAGCATTGATCAAAGAGGCGACGGCAAAAGGCTATTTACGAGAGGAACCAAAATGACGACAATCACGCTCACGCCTGAGATTGAACAGGAAGTCGCAAGGAGGGCACAGGAAATCGGAACAACGCCGGAGCATCTTGTTTTGGCGAAACTGCGGGCTGAGTTCGCCCCGGCAGACGCCGAGTGGAAGCAGCAAGCATCCCCCTATGAGCCGCAGGACGACTGGGAGCGGCGGCTTTTGAGCATTGGAATAAACCGCGGCGTGTCGCTTTCCAGTGAGGCTGTCAGCAGCGAAGGGCTTTACGAATAATGGCGCATCTTGTGGATACCAGCTTGCTTCTGCGTCTTGCCAATCCTGGCGATGCGCTATTTTCTGTTGCCGCCAACACTGTCAAGGAACTGCATCGGCAAAGCGAGATACTGCACATCGCTCCGCAAAATCTTGTCGAGTTTCGCGGCAGTGCGACACGTCCTCTTGAAGTCAACGGACTTGGATTGTCGGCAGCCGAAGCGGCGGCCCAAACAGAGGGATTTGAGGCAATTTTTCCGCTTCTGCCGGAAACGCCGGACATTTTCCCAACCTGGAAAGCTTTAGTGCAGGCGGCGGGTGTGACCGGCAAGCAGGTTCACGACGCACGTTTGGTTGCCATCTACCAGGTTTACGGCATCACGCACATTTTGACGTTCAACGTCCGGCACTTCACTCGTTTGGTATCGTTCACGCCTGGTATCAGCGTGGTTGATTCGGCGGATATTTTATAGGAACACAATGGACGATTTTTCAACAACAGGCTATTTGGATATGGACTTGCTACGGTTTACGACAGCGGGGAGCGTGGACGACGGCAAAAGCACGCTGATTGGGCGGCTGCTGTACGACAGCAAGGCGATTTTTGATGACCAGTATGAGGCCATCAAAGAAACGACCGAGCGGCGGGGGGAAGAAGGGGTCAATCTGGCGCTGCTGACAGATGGGTTAAGAGCCGAGCGGGAGCAGGGCATCACGATTGATGTGGCCTACCGCTATTTTGCGACCCCAAAGCGCAAGTTTATTATTGCGGACACGCCGGGGCATATCCAGTACACGCGCAACATGGTCACGGGGGCATCGACGGCCAATCTGGCGATTATTTTGGTAGATGCCCGCAAAGGGGTCATCGAGCAGACGCGCCGCCATGCGATTATCGCGTCGCTGCTTGGCATCCCGCACATTGTCGTCTGCGTGAACAAGATGGACTTGGTGGATTTTGACCAGGCCATCTTCGATGGAATTAAAAGGGACTTTGAAGCGTTTGCGGCGGGGCTGGAAGTCGGCGATGTGCATTTTATCCCCATCAGCGCACTCCTGGGGGACAATGTCGTAGACCCGTCCCAGAACATGGATTGGTACGACGGCCCGGCGCTTCTGCCGCTTTTGGAAACGGTGCCGATTGATACGGACACGAACTTGACCGACGCCCGGTTCCCGGTGCAGTATGTCATTCGCCCGCAGTCTGCCGAGTTCCCTGATTACCGGGGCTATGCCGGGCGGATTGCCGGTGGCGTGTTTCGGCCCGGCGACGCCGTGCAGGTGCTGCCGTCGGGGTTCACGTCGCGGGTGCAGTCGGTGGATACGATGAGCGGCGGCCTTGCCGAAGCGTTTGCGCCGCTGTCGGTGACGCTGACGCTGGAAGACGAGATCGACATCAGCCGGGGGGACATGATTGTGGCGGCAGATGACCCGCCGACGGTCTCGCAGGACATAGACATGATGGTCTGCTGGCTCGGCGAAAAAGCGCTGGCGCTGGGCGGCAAGTACACGCTGAAGCACACGACCCGCGAAGTGCGGGCGATTGTTAAAGACGTGCAGTTTAAGCTGGACATCAGTACACTGGATCGAAACATAGGGGATAAGTCCGTGAGCCTGAACGAAATCGCGCGGGTGACTCTGCGGACAACGCAACCGCTATTTTTTGATCCCTACCGCCGCAACCGGGCTACCGGCAGTGTCATCTTGATTGACGAAGCGACCAATGCCACAGTCGGCGCAGGAATGATCCAGTGACACGATTTCCGATGCCGACAGCGCTTTTGGCGACTCTAAGCGCACTTCTGCTGATAGCCGCCCTGGTGCTGAGCGGCTGCGGGGACGACAAGCCATACAGCAGTCAGCCGCCGGGCAGCGGCCAAACAGCGGCATCACCCACGCTGGCTCCACTCGCGGCTGCCCTGCCCTCGCCCCCATCGGCGCAGGCACCCAATCCGCTGCTGTCCGGGAACGGGCAAGCGGACAATCCCCTGCTGTCGTCGCCCGGCGGCGGCAATCCGCTGACCCAGAATAATCCGCTTGCTTCCCGTGATCCCCTGCATGGCCCGGCCATGCCGACAGACCATTCGCACTGGCTGCGGGGCCGGGTGCGCGACGCCCGGCTGACGGTGCTGCTGAACGGGGTTCGCCAGGGCGAATACACGGGCGTTGTGGATCAGGACATCACCATGAAGCTGCGCCGGGGCGTCAACTCCGTCTCGTTTGTGTATGCGCCGCGCGGCGCGGAGGCGTCGGCCCAAATGGACCTGCTGGAAAGCGAACATAACCCGCCCATTCCGCCGCTGGTCACGTTCCAAAGCGCCCCATCCCAGGACGCAGCGGTCCCGGAAAGCGCGTCAAGCTCGGCTCCGGCCACGCAGCGCTTTACGTTTTTCGCGCGGTAACTGGCGCAAGCCCCTTACTTACCCGAAGCGGGCGGCATCGGCCAGTTCTTGTCGCGGCCTTCCTGGATCATCAGCACAAGCTGATCGTAAGTGACATGGAACTGGTTGCAGAAGCGGGCATGGTACTTTTCCAAAAGATAAGCGTTGAAAAGCGCCTGCCGCTCGGCGTCAGTCTGCGCTTTTTGCTTGGAGTAGCCCGCACTTCCCGGCGTGGGAACCGGGTACGCATCCGCTGCCTGCTGGTGCGCGTGCTGGTCAATTTCCGCGAGTTCATACGCAAACTGCTGGCGCTGGGGCAGGACAATTTTGCTGCTGACGGCGACATACGGGTCCAGAGACTTGGCCGGAGGCGGGCCGGGCTGAAACAAAATGGTGCCGCGCGTGTCGCCGCCGGAGTTTGCCGTGACGCCGGGGGCTGCCGTGACGACTGGGGAAGTGTCCGGCAGGGCGGCAGGCGGCTTCGGCGGAGCGGTCTGAGTGCAGCCCGCGAAAAGCAAGGCAAGCAGAAGGGGCCAAATCATTGAAGGCCATCGCGCAACGTACATACTCTTTTTTATACCCGACACACTAGTAATTTATGAAAAAAGCACTGATATTGACACTGGACATGGGGACATCGTCGGTTCGGGCGATGCTGTTTGACACGCGCGGACGCGCTCTGCCCGGCGCGGAAGTGCAGAACGTCTACGCGCAAACGACGACGGCGGACGGCGGGGTGGAGACCGACGCCGAAAAACTGCTGGCGCTGACTGTGGACTGCCTGCGTCAGCTTCTTCGCAAAACAGATAAAGACGACCTGGGGAGGGTGGCAGGCATCGGCATTTCCTGCTTCTGGCATAGCCTGGTCGGGGTTGGCGAAGACCATCGCGCCGTGACGCCGCTGTTTTCCTGGGCGGACACGCGGGCGCTGGGCCAGGCCGAAAAGCTGAAATCGGAAATGGATGCCGCCGCGTACCACAAGCGCACCGGCTGCGTTCTGCATCCCTGCTACTGGCCCGCCAAGCTGCGCTGGCTTCAGGAAACCGAGCCGGAGCAGTTCGGCAACGCGCGTCTATGGATGTCGTTCGGCGAGTATTTCCAAATGCGCTTGTTCGGGTCAGTTGCGTGCAGCCTGTCCATGGCGTCTGGCACGGGCCTCTTAAATCAGAACACCAAAGAATGGGACCCGCAGACCCTCTCCGAGCTGCCGATTGCCCTGCGTCAGCTTAACACGCTGGAACACAAAACCGAGCCGGTTTCGGGCCTAACCGAAGAATGGGCCAAAGCGCGTGCGCCGCTCCAAGACCTGCCCGGGCTTCCGGCATCCGGCGACGGCGCGTGGTCCACCGCCGGCAGCGGGGCGGTAGATGCCAGCCGCATCGCCATCAATGTCGGCACATCGGGGGCCATGCGGGTTGCCGTCAAAGCGGACACTTTAGATATTCCCAACAAGCTGTTCTGCTACCGGGTGGACGACGAACGCTTTTTGGTCGGCGGCGCGTTCGCAAACGGCGGCAATGTCTATGCCTGGGCGCAGAGAACGCTGCAAGTCGGCGACCGAAAGGCCGCCGGCAAAGCGGTTGCCGCCCTGCCCCCCGACGGCCACGGCTTGACCGTGCTGCCGTTCTGGGCCGGCGAGCGCTCACCGGGCTGGCACGCCGGAGCGAGAGCCGCAATTTTGGGAATGAACCTGCACACAACCCCTGCCGAGATGCTGCGGGCGTCGCTTGAGGCCGTTGCCTACCAGTTCGCCGACGTCTACGATATTCTCATTCAGCAGTACCCGTCGGCGACCCAGATTGTCGCTTCCGGCGGCGCTTTGGTTGGCGACCCCGACTGGGCGCAGATGATGGCCGATGCGATGGGCGTTCCCATCATCGCCAGCCGCGTCGGCGAAGCCACCAGCCGGGGCGCAGGACTGCTCGCGCTGGCCGCCCTCGGCCACATCAAAGACTTGTCCGAAGTCCCCGCGTTTCTGTCCAAAACCTACACCCCCGACCCTGCCCGCCACGAGATCTACACCCAAGCCCGCGCCCGCCAAGCCGCCCTCTACGCCGACGTGCTGGACAAGACGCCTTCCCAATCCTAACCAGGTATTATGCCAATTCAATATCGCACGAACGAACATATCAGCGCGGAGCAGTTAGCGGCTGTGTTTGACAAGTCCGGCATTCGCAGGCCGACGGGTGATCTTGTTCGCCTTCAGCGCATGATTGACCATACTAATTTGACTGTGACCGCCTGAAACGACGAAAAACTTGTCGGCGTGGCCCGTGCGCTGACGGATTTTGTCTGGTGCTGCTATATCTCAGACCTTGCGGTTGACCGAGACTATCAGCATCAAGGTATCGGGTGCGAACTGATCCGGCAAGTCCAAG
>CAXTRL010000256.1:0-5519 GCA_964246575.1 uncultured Armatimonadales bacterium | reverse complement strand
AAAATATTCGGCTGCTGGCCGAGCGCGGCCTGCTCGGCATGAAAATCCCGGCTGAGTACGGCGGCTTGGGCCTAGACACGCTGAACGTCACTTACGCCGTCGAGCAGATCGCCCGCATCGCCCCGGCGACAGCGTTTGTGCTGCTCCTGCACACGCTCACCGCCAATCGGATCAATCAAGCCGGGACGGAATGCCAAAAGCGCCGCTACCTGCCGATGATCGCCTGCGAGACTCTCGGCGCGTCTGCGTGGTCCGAAAGCGGCGTCGGCGCGGACAAAAGTGTTCTGAACACCAAAGCCTACTGCGAAGACGGCATCTGGCACTTGAACGGTCAGAAGGCGTTCTGCACCGGCGCGGGCCACGCGGGCGTTTACATGGTGATGACGGACACGACCGAAGGCAAAGGCTTCTTTCTCGTCCCTGCGGATAACCCCGGCCTGCGAATCGGCGAGCCGATGGACTCGATGGGCCTGCAAGGCACACACTCAGGCGTCGTCGGTTTAGACCATGCGCTTGTGTCCGACGCCGAGCGGGTCGGAACGCCAGGGCAAATTGGCCCAATTATTAACTTTGATATGCAGAGCGGCCTGCATTCCGGCATTGTCGCCACGGGCATTGCGCTTGGCACGTTCGGGCGGCTTTTAGACATCGTCAAAGCCAACAACTCGTTTGAAAAGTACGAAAGCGTCCGGGTGCGTGTGTCCCAGCTTGCCGCGACCCTGAGCGTCATGCGGACCCATGTGTACGCCCTGGCCCAGATGGCGTCCCTGCCGGATGCCACTCGCCCGCCGGTGGAAGCCGCCACCATGACTGCCAAGCTGTTTTTGTCCGAAAACGCCTTGCAGATGACTACCGACGCGATTGCGATTGCCGGAAAGTCCGGCTACCTGCGCGAGAATGGCCTGGAGCGGCTGCACCGGGACGCCCTCGGCATCGTCATCGCCGCCCCCATCAACGGCCAGGTACTCGGCTCCATCGGCGAATCCCTGCGCCGCACCGACCGCTCGTCGCATTTGTATAAAGTGTAAAGTGACATTGTGACAGCGGATAAAGATGATGCCATTGGATGAAAAAAGTCTAGCTGTAGTTAATTTTTTGGAGGCAATTGCGTCTTCCCAAAAGATTCTACAAGAACTGCAAGTTGAGCTGCGTCTGCGGTCGCAAGTGAAACATGCTAACATAGGCTGGGCATCATTTACGGGAAAGCCATATCATATTTCGCTGCCGAACGGCGAAGTTGAGCAGTTCCAGAACGCGGCACAGATTAATGTATCAGTCCACTTAAAGAGCCAAAGAGCAATGGACTGGCTCATCGAGGTTTATTGGAATGAAGTTCGCTGGTTAATAGAAACCAGCATCTACGCTGATGGAGACCGCTTATGGAATGGAGATACTTCGTGACTTTCCCGAACGCTCCGCAGAGACGTTGGATGAGCTTGCTATCCAGGTGAAAGCAGCAGCTAGAGAGCTGGTGGAAAACGTAAATGCCATAGATGAGGCTACCGCAATGGACGCGGCGAGCGATGACATGAAGCGTTGATCCAAAAGCATGGAGACCAATGGAAAAATAGGATGGACGGCTGTATTCGTCGTGTGGCTTCTGGCAGCGGGCGCGGCGCTGCAAGCCGCTCCAACTCCAAAGCCTGCTAGTTTGATCGTGCCGGGGCAAAGCATCGGCCAGACGCACCTGGGTATGAGGCGCCGGTCAGTACATGCCCTGCTCCATGCCCCAACTTTGTCCCGCCAGATCAAGAAGCTGACGTATGATCTATGGGCAGGGCGAACATCGGCAGACCCCTACAATGCGGCTGAATACCGACAAGTCTTGCAGCATCACGATTATGAAAATGCCGTTTCCCTTGCCGGGCGCTTCGTGGAGGTTGTTTACCAGGGCGGAAAGGTTGTTCAAATCGCGACGAACTCCCCGCAGTTTGTAACGCGCGACCGCGTTTTTGTAGGAAATCGCCTCGGCCGCGTGGCAGCGAAATATCCGCCGCTTCAGCAGAACAGCTATTTTTACGGGCCGCCAAATCTAGACACAGGAATTGGGTACAACTGCTTTTACGGAGACAACATCAAGCGAGGGATCACATTTGTTTTGCAAACCAGCCCCCACGCGGACTTCAGCGCGGATGATGCGGTCACCGCAATTATCGTTCACTCTCCTGGACAGCCTGTGACGGTTCGGCCGCATTGGATCAATCACCTCCCAAAAGAAGCCGACTTGCTGTAGCAAATGGGTAGCTGACGTAGAAGAATTTCACATGCGACAACCAGCGTCACCACCAGCAAACCCGCCTGCATTTGATCCGGCCGCATGGGCGCTCGGCATTGATGTTGCCATTTTTGATGGCCCAATTGACTGGAAAACGGTGAAAAAGGTTGGGACGACCCCGCCAGGTTCACGGCAAGTTGCGCGGAGCGGACACGGCACGACTCACCATAACACGTTGACCATTCATGGGGTTGATTTTGCCTTCATCCGAGCAACTGATCCAAACCATCCAAACAAACATAAGCATGGTGTTGACCAGGCATTTCAGACCAACTGGCAGGGGGCGCGAGAGGCTGGCGTCATTCGCGGGCCATACCACTTCTTTCGGCCTCAAAAAGAAGTTGCCGCGCAGGTAGAACTTTTTGTCACCACAGTTGGCGCACTGGAACAGGATGATCTGCCGCCCGTACTTGATCTGGAGCAAACGGGAGGCCAGCCGAATGAAGTCATAGTTGAGCGCACCCACGAGTGGCTCCAAGCGGTAGAAAAACACTACGGACGTAAGCCGATCATCTACGTCGCCCCAAGTTTTTGGGACGAGCATATGTCTGGGCAGCAGCACCTGAAAAATCATCATCGAGGACATCAGCACCACCTGAAAGCGCTCCCTGGGAACAGCAGTCCAGATACGAACCATCCTGCGCCCCAAGACGTGTTCAGCCAGTACCCGCTTTGGATTGCAAGCTACCGCTCACATCCACACCTTCCTCAGCATCCGTGGCAGGATTGGACGTTCTGGCAATATACAGATCGGGGCAATGTTCGCGGCATCGGCAGCGTTCACCACCCAGTACGGGTAGACTGCGATGTTTTTCATGGAACAGTAGACCAGCTTAAAGAATTCGTTAAACATGCTGCATCTGGAGGAAGCGGGCCGAGCCAAGTGTCTCCACCGCCGCACCCAGCCCCGGACAAAGCAGTCCCAGAGCCTCCGCCGCCTGCGCCGGAAGGAAGTCCTGAACCGCAGGCAGCGCCCAACCCGCCAGCGGCACCTTCTGCGGAAACGCACACATACACTGTTCATTCGGGCGATACGCTGGATGGCATAGCCCGCAAGTTTGGCGTTTCAGCGGCCGATCTAACATCCATAAACAAGATTGACAACCCGGATATGATTCATGTCGGCCAGGTCTTAACCATTCCTTAAGCTCGTGCGGTATAATAGCAGGCAACGCTTGCAAGTCAAGAACTTATGAATCCTCCAATTATTATGGGTGTTATTCCCGCCCGGTTCAATTCGTCCCGCCTGCCGGGTAAAGCCCTGCGGGAGATCGCGGGCCGTCCGATGATCCACTGGGTCTACTTTAACGCTAAGCGGTCTCCGCTGCTGACAGAGCTAGCCGTCGCGACGGACAGCCCGGAAATCCAAGCGTCGTGCGAGAGCGCTGGCATTCCCGTCTTTTTGACCCGTGAGCATCCTTCGGGAACGGACCGCGTCCACGAAGTCCTGACCCGTACCGACGCCGACATTTACGTCAACATTCAAGGCGATGAGCCGACCCTGCGCCCGGACCATTTGGAGCTGATGCTTGCGCCGTTTTTGAACGGCAGCGAGGCGCAGGTAACGACCCTCAAAGTCGCCATTACCGCCGCTGAAGCCGCCGACCCGAACAACGTCAAAGTGGTCACGGCAGACAATGGCAATGCACTGTACTTCTCGCGCTATCCCTTGCCCTACGACCGTTCGGGCCTCGGACAAGCGCAGCATCACAAGCACATCGGCCTGTATGCGTACACCCGCGACGCGCTTTCGCTGTACCATTCCCTGCCGCAGTCGTCTTTGGAGCTGACAGAAAGCTTAGACCAGCTTCGGTTTTTGCAGAACGGCGTCTCCATCTATGTTGCTGAAACGCCGCATGACACCGTAGGCGTGGACACCGAAGCCGATTTGGAGCGCGTTATCGCCATGTTCGAGACGACGAACAGCGCGTGACAGCACTGTATGTTTCCGATTTAGACGGCACACTGCTCCAAAACGATGCTTCGCTGTCATCTTTCAGCGAGAACAGTCTGCGGGAGATGCTGGCGGATGAGCTGCTGTTTACGGTTGCCAGCGCCCGCAGCGTCGTTTCCATCGGGCAAATGCTGCGTGGCCTGCCGCTTTCCCTGCCGGTCATTGAGTTTAACGGCGCCTACCTCTCAGACTTGTCTTCGGGCCGCCATGAGATCATCAACGCTTTAGAGCCGGCTGTGGCCGCCGGCGTTTACGAGACAATTAAGGCGCACGGCTTTATGCCGATGATTTCCTCTTTTGACGGCACGGATGACCGCGTCCATTACGGCCAAATGCTCAATGAGGGAATGCACTGGTACTTGCAGGACCGGCTGGACCACCGCGATTCTCGCTGGCGCGGCGCGGCAGTCAACTTGGCCGATGCGCTTCAAGAGCAGGTCGTGTGCCTGACGACCATTGCTCAAAAAGCGCCGCTGGCCGATTTGCAGGCGGCGATCTCCGAAGCATATGCCGGCAATGTTGAAACGCACTTATTCGAGAACCAGTATTCCCCCGGCTGGCACTGGCTGACGGTTCATGACCGCTGGGCAACAAAAGACCAGGCGATCAGAACGCTGACCAAGAATTACGGGCTAGTCGGCGCGGAAGTCGTTGTGTTTGGCGACCATATCAACGACCTTAAGATGTTCGCCGCCGCAGACAAGGCGGTTGCCGTTGGCAACGCCCAAGCCGAAGTTAAAGCGTGCGCCGATCTGATCATCGGCACAAACGACGAAGACAGCGTCACCAAGTTCATTCGTGGGCATTGGCAGCCGTAAACCCGTATGTATTTCCTTTATAGTTTTCTATTCACCTCTTGGATCGTCTTTATGATCCCGTATTTCCTGTACCGGGCGTGGAAGCACCAGAAGTATCTGCCAGCGCTGCGGCAGCGGCTCGGCGCTCTGCCGGACACGCTGAAGGCAGACGGTCGCCCGACCATCTGGATACACTCGTGTTCCGTCGGCGAAACCCTGAGCGTTCAGCCGCTCGCCCAGGCCCTGCACGAGCGGTTTCCCGAGGTGCGGCTTGTGTTCAGCACCATCACCAAGACCGGCCAGGCCATTGCCCAAGAGCGCTTTGCCAAGTACGGCGTTGGCAATTCGTTCTACTTTCCGATTGATTTGGCTTGGATTGCGGACAAGGTTCTGGATACGACTCAGCCCAGCCTCTTGATTACGATTGAAACCGAAATTTGGCCGAACGTCCTGCACCAAGCCAAAAAGCGCGGCATTCCCGTGGTCATGGTCA
>CAXTRL010000255.1:0-5543 GCA_964246575.1 uncultured Armatimonadales bacterium | reverse complement strand
GCGGTTTCCGCCTGCGCTTCCAGCAGATCGTAAAAAACAGGGTCTTGTCCAAAGAATGCCATCAGTCGCCCCCTTGTACGCAAAAGAATGAAGCGTCAGGAAACTATACCTACTTTCACGGCAGACTATGTTAAGAGAAGATTAAATTTGCTAGGCGTTTCCCTACGGAAGCGCGGCAGCCACCGTGTTCAGCCAGCATCGGCGCAGATGCAGGAACCCGCTGCCGTCTTCAGCTTGGTTTATGACGCGGTTGGTGAGCAGCGTCAGGGACAGGTCGGAAGCCGGGTCAATCAGCAGTGCCGTTCCCGTAAAACCGGAATGCCCGAACGAACGGTCCGAAAACAAATCGCCTGACGGCAGGTAATCGTTACCGGAGCAGAACCAGCCCAAAGACTGCGCCCCGATGTTTGGGGGGATTTGGCTCTCACTCATGCGGGCGACCGAAGCGCGGGACAAAATGGGACCGCCGCCGGTGCGGATTGCTTCGGCGAACGTCAGCACGTCGGCTGCCGTTCCGAACAGCCCGGCATGGCCCGCAACGCCCCCTAAATCCTGTGCGCGTGGGTCATGCACCTGCCCCGGCGCGTCCGTTCCTGTCGGCGCGACTCGCGGGGAACTTGGCGGGCAGTAACTCAGCGTCGTCAGCCCCAGCGGCTTCGCGATACATTCCTGAAAACACACGTCCAGCGGGTGTCCTGACACCCGCGCCGCAATCTCGCCCAGCAGAATGTAACCCGTATCCGAGTAGGTGTACCCGGTCTCCGCAGGCCGCAGCGTCGGCGTCGCCAGAACGCTTGCCATTAAGTCCTGCCGCGACTTGCCTTCCGCCTTCGCCGGCCAGATTGGAACCGGCGGCAGCCCTGAAGAATGCGTCAAGAGATGCCGCACTTCCACGCCGCTGAGATGGGGCAGGGGACCAAAGTCAGTGTCAAAGAACCGCGCCACCGGCTGCCGCAAATGTAGCCGTCCGCTCTCGACAAGCTGCATCACGAGCGTCGCCGTCGTTAGCGGCTTCGTCAGCGACGCCAAATCAAAGACCGTCTCCGTATCCGCCCGTCCAAACGCTTTTTCGGCAACTTTCGCCCCGCCGCGCATCATGCCGTAGACCGCATGGGTGAATAAGCCGTCGTCTACGCCCGATTGCAGCAGCTCATCCCCGCGCCCCAAAGAAATCGGCATAAGCGAGGAGTTCAGCGTGCGTGGGGTGATGTCCTGCTTGGAGAAATACTCAAAACCATGTCCTAAAGGACACGGTTCCTGGAAGCACATAATCTTAGAGTCAACTTAGTACCCCTGCCGGATGCCCCAGACCATGCCGGCGAGCAGCAGGAGGGCAAGCACGGACATCAGCAGAACCGAAGGGATGAACGAAGCGGCAAGCAGGGCAAACCCGGCGACAAGAGGCGGCATCGCGCCCTGCTTTTTGCCGTACAGAATGCACCCGCCGCCGATCGTCCCCCACAGAAGAGAAGCATAGAGAAAAGGACCGTCAAACATAAGCCCATTATGGCAAGGCGGCGGAGACGGGTTAGGGTCGGGGCGTCGGGGGACGCAGGCTTTGCTTGACGAACTCGGCGGTCTTTTCTACCGAAGAAGTGCGGGCGCGGCGGCGGAACACATCGTAGTCGTTGGCTTCGATTTTGTCTAAAATGCGCGAATACAGGACGCGGGCGAGCCGCACGGGGAGCTGGCATTCCGGCGTGATGTAGGGAATACCGAGGTCGGATGCGGCGTAGAAGTCGCGGGCGCGGGCGATCTCAAAGCGCATCATCTCGATAAACTGGTCGTTGACGATGCCCTGGGCCAGCATGTCTTCGGTGTAGCCGAAGCGTTCCATGTCTTCCAGGGGCAAATAAATACGGCCCCGCGTAGACCAGTCTTCGCCGATGTCGCGCCAAAAGTTCGTGAGCTGCATGGCGAGGCCCAAATCGTGCGCGGGAGCAAGCGCACAGGGGTCGGAGATGCCGACGACGTGGCACATCATTAGGCCGACCACCGACGCGCTGCCGTAAGTGTAGGTCTTGAGATCGTCAAACGTCTCGTAGCGGGTGCGGGTCAGGTCCATCGCCATGGCGTCGAGAAACGCCATTGGGTAATCCGGCGGCAGGCGGTGGCGCTGGGCCATGTCGGCGAACGCATGAAGCACGGGCAGGTCGGAGCAGCCGGCCCGCAGGGCGTCCAAAGTGTCGGCGCGGTACTGGCGGAGCGCCGCTGCGGGGTTAGAGCCAGGCGGCGGGTTGTCTACAATCTCGTCTGGGTAGCGTACAAAGCCGTAGAGGGCATGGACCGAGCGGCGCACTTCCGGCGGAAAGAAAAGCGTGCTAAAATAATACGTCTTGCCGTGATGCGCGTTGAGCGCTTTAGAGGCGGCGTAAGCGGCGTCAAGGTCCGGTTCCGTGCCGGCGCGGCGGCGAGATTGTAATTTAGTCTGCAAAAGCGAAAGAGCCATTGAGGTAGGCTTTCTAGGAGTAATCCATCAGAATACGCTCGGTGACGAGCTTTGCGCCGAGGCACACTAATGGGACGCCGGTTCCGGGAACGGTGCTGGCCCCGACAAAGTACAAACTGTCCACATCTGGGGACTTGTTGGAAGGCCGGAAGTAGCCCACCTGCAAAATGCCGTGCGACAGGCCAAACGCCGCGCCGTACTTTAAGTTGTACTGGTCGCGCCACTCGTGCGGGGTCACGACTTCTTCCACGACCACATGCTGCCGCAAGTCGGTCAAACCGGCTGCTTCCAGCTTGTCGTAGACTTTTGCCTTGAACTTTTCAATTTGGCCTTCGTCCCACTGCATTTGCTCGGTTAGGTGAGGGATCGGGACAAGCACGAACAGATTGTCGCCGCCGGGCGGAGCGACAGTGGGGTCGGTGCGGCCCGGCGCGTTGACATAAAAGCTGGGGTCACGCGGCGGCACTTTGGCGTCGAAGATTTCCTCAAAGTTGCGCTTGTAGTCCGACGACAAAAAGAAATTGTGATGGTGCAGCTTGGGATAGACTTTGTCGGTCCCCAAATACAGCATGAACGCTGACGACGTAAACGGCTGCTTTTTCCAGCCTTCTTCGGCGAACTTCGCGGGCCGCTCCGCCAGCAGATCCGTGTAAGTGTAGGGCAGGTCTGCATTCGAGATAATCAAGTCGGCGGGCAGCATCTCGCTATCTATGCAGACGCCCCGCGCTTTGCCGTCCTTGACCATGATCTGCGTGACGTTTTGATTGGTCTCGATTTTGACGCCGAGCTTACGGGCAACGGCGGCCATGGCTTTTGGCAGGGCATAAATGCCGCCTTCCGGATAGTACAAGCCGTCTTCGGCAAGCTCGGTGTACGGCAGCAGCGTGTAGACCGCTGGGGCTTCAAACGGCGAAATGCCTAAGTACATGGACTGCATGGAGAACGCCTGCCGCAGCCGGTCATCGGTGAAGAACTGCGAAACGTGCGTATAGAGCTTGTCCAGGGCATTTAATTGGCCCAGCAGTTTCAAGTTAGACGCCGTGAAAAAGTCGGTGGCTTTGGCGAAGTTCTTTTCGACGAACTGGCTGCGGCCGATCCGGTACTTTTTGCCGGCGTCTTCCAAAAAGCGGTAATAGCCTGGAGTGACGCCCGGTTCAATCCGCTCCAGTTCGGCAATCATCGTGGTCAAATTGCTCGACATCAGCATGGAAGAGCCGTCGCCGAAATGGACTTCGTAGTTCGGCTCCATTTTGATCAGCTTGACCCAGTCCGAGAAGTTCTCGCCGCTGGCGGCGAACAGTTCTTTGTACACATCGGTCATCAGCAGCAGCGACGGGCCGGTGTCAAACCGAAACCCGTCCACTTCCCGGATGTTGGCCCGCCCGCCGACTGTCGCGTTCTTTTCTAAAACCGTGACCTGGAACTTGCCGGTCGCTTGCAGTCGCATCGCCGTCGCCATGCCGCCGATGCCTGCGCCGATGACAATCACCTGCTTCTTGCCTAAAGACATGCCCGCCTCGTTTCTAATACCGCGCCCAGTATACCCAAAATTGTGCCGTGCGGCGGCTTTGCGTGCGGGCAGCTCTTGAACACAAGGTATAATAAGCTTCTATGAAGAAAAATCCCAAAATGCGCCGCCAGGCGTTTACTTTGATCGAACTGCTCGTCGTCATCGCCATTATCGCGATTCTCGCCGCGATTTTGTTTCCCGTCTTCCAGAAAGTGCGCGAGAACGCCCGCCGCACTTCCTGCGCGTCCAACTTGAAGCAGCTTGGACTGGCCTTTGTCCAGTACAGCCAGGATAGTGATGAGCGCTACCCGGTCGGCTTCGGCGGGCATCGGGGGGGCGGCTGGGCGGGTCCGATTTACACTTATGTCAAAAGCACCGGGGTTTACGTCTGCCCGGACGACTCGACGGGGCCGGATACGACGGTGAGTCCGGCGCGTGTTCCGGTGTCCTATGGCTACAACTTGATCGTTGCAGAAAGCATTTCCTACACCATCAACGGTGTCACCGAAAACGGACAAGGCGGGGTGGATGGCCAGGTCAAATCACCTGCTCAGACCGTGCTGCTGTTTGAGCTGCGCGGCAGCCGCGCCGTTGTCACCGACGCGCTCGAAGGCGGTACCAGTCGCGACCGCTCTTCGGTGTCGGGTGACGGCCTGAACCTGCTGTCTTACGACAATGCCGACATGGAGAAAAGCAGCGACACGGCGGCTGTCGCTGGGCTGACCCCAAACGGCACCCAGTATGCGCTTGGAGAAGTCAACGGATGGACCGCCACCTTTCAGCAGCAGCAGTGGCAGCCGGTTGGCCGGCACACCGGCGGCGCGAACTACCTGCTTGACGACGGCCACGTCAAGTTTTATCAGCCCGGCGCCGTCAGCAACGACCAAGACAACGTGCATGGCATCTACTGGATCCAGCAATAGATGAGCCGCTAGTTTAGTGTTGACAGACTCCCCTTTGCGCCGGGTATACTATTCGGAATTTAAGATTTCGAGAGGGTATTTTATTGGAAACAATCACACTGGGAGGAAACAAAAAGGCGCGGCGCGTCTACGGCTTTGACGAGGTTTCTTTGGTCCCGTCGGCACTGTCCGTGGACCCGCGCGACACTGACACGTCCTGGACCTTAGACCGCCACAAGTTTGCCATTCCGATTGTTGCGTCGGCGATGGACGCCGCCGTGAACCCCCAAATGGCCGTCGAGATGACCCGTCTCGGCGGCTTCGCCGTCTTAAACGGCGAAGGGCTGCAAACGCGCTACGACGACGCCGAAGCCATTTTGCAGGAAATCGCGGAAACGCCGTCCGAGCAGATCATTGAAAAGATGCAGAAGCTGTACACGGCCCCGGTCCGCGATGATTTGATCGCAAAGCGCATTCAGGAGATCAAGGTCGGCGGCGGCATCGCCGCCATTGCCGCCATCCCGCCGACTGCCCCCCGCATCGCCGCCGCCGCCGTGGAAGCCGGTGCGGACATCTTTGTCGTGGCCTCCCAAGGTGCCACCGCCCGCCACTATTCTACGCATGCCGAGACCGTAGACTTGGCGCAGTTCTGCCGCGACTCGCCCGTCCCTGTCATCGTCGG
>CAXTRL010000254.1:0-5548 GCA_964246575.1 uncultured Armatimonadales bacterium | reverse complement strand
CAGTGGCTTAGGGGAGGATAAACCCCTGAATCTAAGAGAATTAGATTTGATAGCATTCACCGCCTTGAACGAAGCGCGGGACTGTGTCACCTGCCAAGTTTTGAGCGCAAATACCCTCCCGGAAATTGAAGCCGCCAAGCAAGTTCTGCGGGACTGGCTTAAAGCGCACCCAGACGAACAGGGAATGCGCGACGGCTTTGAGCAGCTTTATACCATTCAGGAGATCATCGAAGACGAGGACGCCCGCTGGGCCGCCGGCGAAATCATTCCGCCGGTTCCTCCCGAGCGCGAGCGGATACTCCGCCAGGCGGTGGACGCCTGCACCCTGACGGAGAAGCAGTGGGCCGCCTACGAGCTTTGGGAGTGGCAGCGCCGGAACCCGGAAGACGCGGAGGTGCGTGAGGTTAGAAATAGACTGCCTTACATAGACGACATCGCCGAAGAACAGGAAGCCGAGCGCACGACTGCCAGCCACCAGCCTGTGGAAGCAGGGCAGGCGGCGTAAAGCCAGCAATGGAAAAGGCCAGGAGGATAATGTTCCCCTGGCCTTTCTTTTTGCCCCTACCTTACTGCACCGGCGGTAGCGCGAAAGTGCTGTCAGGAATAGCTTCATCCAGCCGCTCATTACTGAAATACTCTTCGTTGTGCATTTTTATTGCTGGCAAGGGGAGGGGCTTGCCGTTGACTGGTACAGTTTGCGCCACGCTGTCGGTATCCTCAACTAAGCGGCGGAGGAGATATGTTTTCTCATTAATCCACACCGATATTGTTTCGGCGATCTCGGATGTTTTGAGGTGAGCCGTCAGTACATAACAATCTTGACCATCAACAGTATCTTCCCGCACTTCGGCGTCTGCATTCCTACCTACGTCCAGTGGCAATGGTATCATACCTGAACGGGTCTCACTAAGAAGCAATGCAGGTATTGTCGTCGCTGCGTTTTGGGCAACTCCTGTCGCGCCGCTGATTGCCATTTCCGTGCTGGAAAATTTCTTCCAATCCCGGCTTTCGCCCAGGAGGGCCGGAGAACTTTCTTCTGTGCCAGCGCCGTCAGAAATATAGGCTATCGTCTGTCCAACTGGGATTGTTGCCTCGGCGTGGATTTTGCCAGGGCGGGCAAACTGAATTGATGCTGAGCAAGTCTCATAATCGTCTTTGGCTCCTGCGATAAGCGAGTGAACCTCCACCGTTGTCGTTCCCTGATAAGATGTGAGTACGGCGTAGGCGGCGCGGCACCGTTCAGAGACTTGAGTAGAGGTTAGCGCGGCTGCCGGTCTTAGAGTGTGTCCAGGCAGCAGTAGAGTCGTAGAGATGGCGACTTGAGGCGTTTTCGTTCGCGTCAAAGTCATCGCGTGTGCGACAGCGTAGGCACTGAGTCCAATTACGACGGCTGTCGTGAGACCGAGAGCGGTCTTGATTTGGATAATCTTCATAGCTTTCATAACTCCTTCCGAGAGTTGGTAGGCGTGCGAGCCGGTCAAGGCTGCGACCGTGGTGTGTCCGGCGAGGACACTGGCAGTGGATTGGGCGATGGCGGGCGCAAGGCCGAGGGGCGCGGCTTTGGCGGCGTGAGCGGTCAGAAGAACGGCCAGGGCGGCGCTGGGAACGATGACGCCGTTTTTGATGAAGACTTGGCGCATTTTGTCCAACGCCCGGTTGACGCGCTTGCGGGCGGCGTCTTCGGACAAGCCCAGGGCCGCGCCGGCCTCGGCGAAGCTCATGCCCTGGAAGAAGCGCAGCAGGACGCACTCGCGCTCGCCCTCCCGCAAGACCGCAAGCGATTGATTTAAGAGCGGCTCGATTTCAGTCCAGGCGGCGTCTTGGCGCTCCATCTGCTGCTCCCTAAGCGTGTCGGCGGCTTTCTGCTCGTAGGCTTTGCGGCGCCCTTCCGACGTGCGGGCGTTCCTCGCGGCGAACCGAGCGGTCTGGAACAGCCAGCCGGACAGCACGACTTCGCGGCGCAGGCTGGGCGCTTTGCGGGCGAGAATGAGAAAAACGGCCTGGGTCACGTCTTCCGCCAAATCGGCGTCGCCTAGCTCGCGGCGGCAAGTGGAGTAAACGAGGCTGAGATAGCGAGCCGTCAGCGTTGCGAACGCTTCCTGCGAATTGTGCTGCGTGAACTGCCGAAGTAGCTGCCGGTCGTCATCCATAGTTCTTGCTCCTTTCACTTTATTATCTACGGTCAGACGGCAAAGCGGACAACGGCGAAGAAAAATCTTTTGTGTTGTACAGTCCCCGCCGTGAACGGCAGGTCTAAGGGCCTTCGGCCAACCGGGCTGCGCCCGGAAATGCCATCGGCATTTTTTGTTCTTCCGCCCGCAGGGCGGCTGGCGTCTGCGCCCCCAGACCTGCCGTTCACGGCGGGACATTTACGGCAGTGACTCTTGGGGTATAATAGTCCAGTATGGCCTACATCTCCCTTTATCGCAAATACCGGCCTCAGACATTTGAAGACGTGGTCGGGCAGGAACATGTCACGACGACGCTGCGGAACGCAATTTCTGCCGGACGAGTAGCGAGTGGCTACTTGTTTACGGGGACGCGCGGGACGGCGAAAACGACTTGCGCCCGCATCTTAGCCAAAGCCCTGAACTGCATCGGGCCGGACGGCAGCTTGACGGCTCCTACCCCGGAGCCGTGCGGCGTCTGCGGGCCGTGCAAGTCCATTGCGAATTCATCGTTTGTGGACGTGCTGGAAATGGATGCCGCCTCGCACGGCAAAGTGGACGATGTGCGCGATTTGGTCGCGTCCATCAAGTTCCCGCCGATGGAAGGCCGCTACAAAGTTTATATTATTGACGAAGCCCATCAGCTCTCGCGTGATGCGATGGATGCCTTCTTAAAAACGCTGGAAGAGCCGCCGGACCGGGTCGTCTTTGTACTGGCGACGACGGAACTGGAAAAGCTGCCGATTACGATTGCGTCCCGCTGCCAGGTGTATGAGTTCAAGCGCGGCTCCGTGGCACAGATTTCGGCGCGGCTGAACGATGTTCTCCAAGCCGAAGGCGTCAAAGCCGATGCCGCTGCTGTGACGCTGATCGCCCGCGCCGCCGACGGCTCGTACCGGGACTCGCTTTCGCTGCTGGAACAAGTGCTGGCCTATGAGCGCAGCCATGTTACGGTCAAAGATGTCACGGTCGTTTTAGGAAGCATTGACGAGGACGTTCTGCGCCAAGTTGTCACGCTCATTGCCGACTCGGACGCCGCCGGAGCGTTTGGCTTGGCCGGAACCGTGCTGGAAAGCGGCAAAGATGTCCGGCAGTTCTTGAAAAGCTTGGCGGATCGGTTCCGGGACATGCTGTTTGTCGGCGTCGGCGCGGTTCCCGCCTCGGCAGGCGATTTGGACGACAGCCAGGATTTGCGGACGCAGGCGGCCCGGTTCGCCCCCGCCGATCTGTTAAAAGCCCTAGAAGTGCTGACGGCGGCGGAGCAGGAAACCAAGCGCTCCAATCAGCATCGCTTGATACTTGAAATGGCCCTGCTGCGCCTCATGCGCCTGCCGTCTATGCCTAGCGGCATTACTGCATATCAGGCTGCTCCGCCGCAGCCGGTCTCGCAGCCGCCGGTTCCAGTGACGGCTCCCATGCGAACGGCCCCGACTCAAGCCGCCCCGCCTGCGCCGGCGATCGAACCTATGCCGGCGATTGAACCTGCGCTTTTTGCCAATGTTGAACCTCTGCCCCAAAAGCCTGCCACAGTAGACACTGCCGTTCCCGATGATATGCCGCCGCCGCTGGACGAAGCCGAGCTTTCGGATCTGGCAGACGACGAAGCAGACGACGAAGTGGAGGACAGCACATTCGCGCTGCTCCCTGGCGATGAAGACCTGGACCAACTGCCGAGCGTCATTGCCGTGTCTGCCGAAGATGACGCTCGGCAGGAAGACGACGCGCCGCTTGATGACCTGCTGCAAGTCCAGCAGGTTGCTTATGAAGCGCCCATTGCTCAACCGGTCAAGCCTGCGCCGTCCGCCGATGCGCCGCCGGAGCTGCTGCGCCTGCAAAAGTCCTGGCAGGAAGTCCTGAACCTGATCGGCAGCCGCAGCCCTGCCGGAGTCCAGGACGTCAAAGCCGCAAAGCCGGTCGCAATCCAAGACCATGCGGTCATTCTGGAGTTTGACAACCAGTTTTCGTTTGACCGCGTCCAAAGCAAGGAAAAAGGACGGAAGATGATTGAAGAAATCATTGACCGAACTCTCGGCGCGGAACCGGAGACGTATAAAGTCAAGTGCATTATAGCGGGGCAAGCCCTGCCGATTTATGGCTCGTCAGGCCGCGCAACCGAGCAGAGGGTGCCTCAAATAGCGGCTAAGCCGCGCGAACTGGCGGCGGTTGCCGCTGATGTTCCCAGCCCCTTTGTGGATGAAGTCATCGCCGTCTTTGGCGGACGTTTACTTGATGATGATATCGCATAAGATTGAATAGTTGAAAGGTAACTGAAATGGCGAATAATCCCTTTGGAAAAATGCCGAGCGGCCTCGGCGACTTGATGAAGCAGGCGCAAAAAGCAATGGAAGACGCGCAGCGCGTCGAAGCCGAACTTGACGAAGCGCGGGTGGAAGGACAGGCCGGCGGCGGTTTGGTCAAAGTCGTCGCGACGGGAAAAGCAGACATTCTTTCCGTCAAAATCGCCAAAGAAGTCGTGGACCCCGAAGACGTCGAAGCCCTGGAAGATTTAGTGACCCTGGCCGTGCGCGAAGCCGTGGACAAAGCTAACTCCATGCGCGAGGAACGCCTGAAAAGCGTCATGCCCGCCGGCATGGGCAGCGGCAGCGGGCTGGGCGGCCTTTTCTAAGAAATATCTATCTAAGAAATACCTATGGCAGTTTACTATCCCAAGCCGCTGGCACGCCTGGTCGGTGAATTCGAGAAGCTTCCCGGCATCGGCCCGAAAACCGCCCAGCGGCTGGCGTTCCATGTCATGCGCCTGCCGGAAGAAGAAGCGCGGGCGCTGGCGGACGCCTTGGTCACCATCAAAAGCAGCATCAAGTTCTGCAAAATCTGCCACAACTATTCTGAAGGCGATACCTGCGACATCTGCGCCGACCCGCGCCGGGACCACGCCAAAATCTGCGTCGTCGCCGAGCCGCGCGACCTGATCGCGATGGAAAAGACCGGCGAGTTCAAGGGCGTGTACCACGTTTTGCAGGGCGTCATTTCCCCAATGGACGGTATTGGCCCGGACAAGCTCCAGATCCGCGACTTGCAGCAGCGTGTGTCTGACGGCGAACCGAAAGTCGAAGAAATCGTGCTGGCGACCAATCCGACAGTGGAAGGCGACACCACTTCTTTGTATGTCGCGGGCCTCTTAAAGCCGTTTGGCGTCCGCGTCACCCGCATCGCCCACGGGATGCCCGTCGGTGGCGATCTAGACTACGCCGATCAAGCCACGCTGATACAAGCGTATGAGTACCGGCGCGAATTGTAGGCAGGAGCGTGGAACTGAAGTTCTACGCCGCCTCACTCCCTGATTGTCTTTCCGTATTCTAGTCGTCCTAAGTATATCAGCCCTTCCAAATCTTCCACGCCATCGGGGAGATAAGCTGCCA
>CAXTRL010000253.1:0-5564 GCA_964246575.1 uncultured Armatimonadales bacterium | reverse complement strand
GAACACACCCCGGCGAAGCCTGAAATGCTGCTGACGGTGCGCGGTGTCGGCTACAAGTTTAAGGGTTAAGCCGGTGAGTCTTTTTCCATGGCTGCGCCGAACAAAAGGCGAGGAACCCGAAGACGCTCCGGCCGGCGAAGCGCTGGACGCCGCAGATCAGGAAGCCGGCTGCGCGGCCCGCTGGCAGGCGCTTTTGGAAACTACCGAAGACGCGATTTTGCTGGCGGACGCGGAAGGCCGGATCCGGCAGTTCAACTCGGTCGCTTCCGCCCTGTTCGGCATTTCCGGCAGCGGTACGCTGCTGGCGCACACCCTCAGCAGCGATCTTGCCGACCTGTACCGGGCCGCCATTCGGCGTCAAACTGGGGTGGAGCGCGAAGTCACTTTGAGTCAGCCGCCCCGCACGCTGTATGTCCGCATCACACCGATTTCCGACAACGAGTATCTTTTAGTGCTGCGCGATTTGACTGAGCTGCGGCGACTGGAGCGTGTGCGCCGAGACTTTGTCGCTAATGTATCCCATGAGCTTCGCACCCCGCTGACGTCCATCAAAGCCATGGCGGAAACTCTGCTGGACGGCGCATTGGATGACGGCGAAGTCGCGCCGCGCTTTTTAGGCACGATCATCCGCGAATCGGACCGCCTGGTTCGTCTGTCCGCCGACCTGCTGGATTTGTCGCGAGTGGAAGCGCTGGGAATTGAAAAGAAGCTTGTTGATTTGGCCCCGCTGGTGGTTGAAGTCGCAAGCCGTTTGGCGTCGCAGGCCGAAAAAGCCGACGTAAGTTTGGTCAACACCATTCGCATCCCGCTGGTAGCCCATGCCGACCGGGACGAGATGGCGCAGGTGCTGGTCAACTTGCTGGACAACGCGATTGCCTACACCCCGCGCGGCGGCATGGTGACCTTGAGCGCTGCCGAGACTTTCGACACCCTCACCGTGACGGTCGCCGACACCGGCATCGGCATTTTGTCCCACGACATTCCCCGCCTCTTTGAGCGCTTCTACCGCGCTGACAAAGCCCGGAGCCGCGCCTCCGGCGGCACCGGCCTCGGCCTCAGCATCGTCAAGCACATTGTTGAAAACCACGGCGGCACGGTGGCTGTGGAAAGCGAATACAACAAAGGTAGCGTGTTTTCGTTCACGCTGCCGAAGTCATAGAACCTACCCTGCCGGCGGCGTTTCTGCACGGAAGGGGCGGGAAGAAGAGATTTTAGCGGAGAATTGGTCAATGCTGATTGCGATGACGGCGGAGGCGCGGTCAAAGATGGCCCGGAAGCCGCTCGGTTCGGCCAGCAGAGCTTCAATGCCGAAGCTGACTTGATTGGCGTCGTTGTCGTCCAAGAGCGTGATTTTGATGGCTTTCAGGCTGCGGTTGACTTCGTTGGCCGCCGCCTGCGCCTTGTCGCGGTTTGTGATCAAGTCGCCGTAGTTCATGTAGCAGTACAAGTTGAAATAGTTTGGGTCATCGTCGGTCGCGAAGCTGAGGAAGACGCGGCCTTCGCGCTTGAACGCAATCGCTCCCGCTCCATCGGTCTGCGGCACATAGCCTTCTTCGGTCAAAAACGCCAGCAGCGGCGATTTTTGATCTGCGATTTTCTCGGTTTCGTCTGCCATCTTTTTAGTTTCCTCGTCTTGTGTTGGTTGTGTTGAAGTAGTAAGCCGCGGCAGCAATGCCCGGCAGGATGAGCGCTTTGGCCCACAAATGGCGGAAGTCATGCGGACTGCCGACTAGGTAGGCCGCGCCCCAGTAGCAGGCGTAGGCGAACCCATACAATGCGACGCCGCGCAGCACCAGAACCGGCAGGCTTGGGCTAGTTTTCACGGAGCCACCGGGCCGCGTCTTTGGCGTGGTAGGTCAAAATTAGATCGGCTCCTGCCCGCTTAATAGACAAAAGTATCTCTAAAGCCGTCGCCCGCTCCTCCAGCCAGCCCTGCGCCGCCGCCGCTTTCACCATCGCATACTCGCCGGACACATTGTACGCGGCCACGGGCAGATGCGTCAAATCGCGGACTTCGCGCACGATGTCTAAATAGGAAAGCGCGGGCTTGACCATGATCATGTCCGCGCCTTCGGCGATGTCCTGCTGCACTTCTTTCAGGGCCTCGCGCCGGTTCGCCGGGTCCATCTGGTAGGTGCGCCGGTCGCCGAACTGCGGAGCGCTGTCGGCGGCTTCCCGGAACGGGCCATAAAACGCTGACGCATACTTGGCGGCATACGACAGCAGCGGCGTCTCGGAAAATCCCTGGCTGTCTAGGGCGCGGCGCAGAGCCCCCACCCGCCCGTCCATCATGTCCGACGGCGCAACCACATCGGCCCCGGCAGCGGCATGGGACACAGCGGTCCGAGCCAGCAAATCCAGCGACGGGTCGTTTAAGATGCGCTCGCCCTCCACAATGCCGCAGTGGCCGTGGGACATATACTCGCACAAGCAGACATCGGTGAAGACCAGCAGATTGGGATTATCGGCCTTAAGCGCCCGCACCGCCGTCTGCACAATGCCGGTGTCCGTCCACGCGCCTGTTGCTGCTTCATCCTTGCTTTCCGGCAGCCCAAACAGCAGGATCGCCGGCAAGCCCAGCTTTGCAATCCGCTCCGCCTCGTCCCGCAGCGCATCTACCGTAAGCTGAAACACGCCCGGCATGGAGCCAATCGCTGTCCGCTCCCGGCCCGATCCGGGAACCACAAACAGCGGGTCAATAAAATCCGTGACAGCCAGTTCCGTTTCGCGCACCATGCCGCGCAGAGCAGGCGTCCCGCGCAGCCGCCGCGCCCGGTGAGTCAAGAGTGAGGAGTGCATGGGGAGATTATACCCGAACCGACGCCAGCGTAGGAACCTACCCTGTCCACTCCACCGTCAGCCCCGGCGTCGGCGTCGGCAGCAGGATCGCTTCGGCTCCGGCGGACTTCAGTGCGGCAATTGTGCGGTCGGGGTCAAGCGTGAGTGCCACAATGGTTCCGCCGCCGCCTGCTCCGGCAAGCTTTGCACTCATCGCTCCGCCGTCAAGCGCGGCGGCAATCAAGGCTTCGTTGGCCTCCCCGCTGCCGCCGAGGTCGCGCACTAAGGCATGGTTGCGGGTCATCAGCGATGCCAGCCGTTCGCAGTCGCCGGACAGCAGCGCCCGCTTTGCCGTGCGGGCCAAGCCTGCAATCTCTGTGTAGGCATCAATGACGGCTTTATCCCCCGCCAGCCAGCGCTCACGCGGCGACGTATGCACCGAGCCGGAATGGTGCTTGACGCCGGTATGCGCCAGCACAAACGGCAGGCTGGAAACGTAAGGCGTCAGCGGCTCAATCACGGCAAACGGCGTGTCGGCGTCCAGCGGTTCCGCGCTATTTCGCCCCCGGAAGTTCATAAAGTTCAGGCCGCCGAACACGGCCATGTGATGGTCTTGAAAGCCGCAGACAATTCCCAGAACGTCATACTCAATCTGCCGCACCAATTCCGCCGTCTCGTAAGGGTTCAGCCGCAGGCCCAGATGCGCCAGCAGGCATCCGGTCAGGCAGGCCAGAATTGCGGTAGACCCCGCCAGCCCCGCCTGCATCGGGATTTCTGTCGTCGCTGATAAATGAAACGGCGCGGACGCCGCCGGGTCTACTTCCAGGGCCGACAGCGCAGCGCGAGCGACGTTCAAGTAGTCACCGGGGCGCAGTTCTAAATCTTTCGCCGAAGACAGCGCCTGCGACTGACCGGACACGGTAATCGTCATCTGCTCACTTTCCATAAGTGAACAGTGCGCCCGTTCCCGCGTGGACAGCGACAGCACCGAGCCGCCGTACATATCGGTCGGGTTGCCGACCAGCCCGCAGCGTCCCGGTGCGCTTGCTTGAATCCTCATTGCTGCTGCTTCAACGCCCAGTCTACAAACGACGCCAAATCGGGAAACACTACATCCGGCGCAGGCGAAAAATCGCCTTCGGCATAGGCGCGTATCCCGCCCGACAGCAGCAGCGCCGTTCGCCCCACCCCGGCAGCGTGACCTGCTTGGATGTCCGTCGCCGAGTCGCCGGCAAAGATCGTGTTGGCAAGCGTCAGCCCAAAATCCGACGCCGCTTCCAGCAGCATTCCCGGCCCTGGCTTCCGGCGCGGCGAGTTTTCGTGCGCCAGTTCCGTGCTGTAATAGCAGGCGTCCAGGAATGCCCCCGCCTCGCGCTCCAAAATCTCGCCCATTCGCCGCTCCACCCCGTCCAAATCCGCCCGCGTCATCAGCCTTTTGCCGACCCCCTGCTGATTGGAAATGACAATGACTTTCAGCCCCGCGTCATTGAGCCGCCGCACCGCCGCCGCAACGCCCGGCAGCACGGTCACATCCTCCGCCCGCAGCAGATAGCCGCCCGGAATATGCGGGTTTAGCACCCCATCCCGGTCCAAAAAGACGGCTTCAAGTTTCACGCAGGCGTTCCTTGCTCCTTTTCAGTCTTACTATCTATGTAAGCCAATGCTTTAGTGACTAGCTCCGATAGCGGACGCTCCATTTCCATCCTGAGCGTCAAAGGCGGCAGGTGAGCAAAGCGGCGCAGGTTTTCCTCATCCGTGCTGGGGTCGGTCTGCATCTGCGATAAGCGGCGGGGCCGCTTCGAGAGCCGCTGTTTACGAACCTTGCTGTCCGCGTGGCAGAAGATAACTTTCAGCAATCCGCCTGCCGTGTCCGCGATCTTCTGCGCTTGCTCGACGACATTCGGATACGCCGCCGGGCTGTCGAATATGACAGACAATTGCTGCTGCGCTACCAAGTCACGGCAAATTGCGAGCGGCACATAATAAGAAGCTGGCCCTGCAATGCTTTCCGGCACTTTTTCCTCAAGCAGTGCGACCTTGATTGTATCTTTGTCTAAAACAGGCCAGCCGAGTTCCCGACCTAATGCCAGCGCTAGAGTGGACTTACCTGCGCCCGGCATTCCCGCCATCAGCACAAATGTTGGTTTAGAAGTGTTTCTTGGCATCAGTATAGGCCAAAACGTGCCACGGGTTAAAACCAGAAGCTGAAGAAGTACGCTTTCCAGGAGACGGAAGAACAAGAAAGCCTATCGCCGCTTACTCTTAACGTCGCCTCGACGGTGTGCTTTTTCGAGCCACGGATTTCAACCCGTGGCACTTTTCTTGCGCCGGTAAATGATAATGGCGGTTATCTCGATCAACCCTCGCACACTCAATGCTCCAACGAGCAGCCCATCAATCCAAGAAAAGCAGTGGTTGCGGTAGTCATTGTAAGTAAATAGCGCCCAAAAAAGGATCGAACCCCAGGTAAACCAGGGCGAGTTCATTACTCTGAGCAGCTTGTCCTCATTGGCGTTGTATTCTCTCATGCTACCTCTTGTTTTGATGAGTCGCCTACCCCGATGAGTCACCAAGTAGGGCAGCTCCGTTGGTGCTGGCGGACCAGTCCAGTTTGATGTTCTTTTCGATGCGGCGGACGGCTTCTTCGAGTTTTTCGCCGTTTTGGTCGCCGCTGACGGTGAGGGACATGCGGACGTAGCCGTCGCCGTGGGGGCCGTAACCCAGGCCGGGGATGGCAAGAACGTCGGCTTTTTCAAGCAGCTCGCGGGAGAAGGTCGCGGACGTGT
>CAXTRL010000252.1:0-5565 GCA_964246575.1 uncultured Armatimonadales bacterium | reverse complement strand
ACGGCACCATCAGCCGCTCTGGGTCGGCAACAAGCGCCGGGGCGACCAAGTAGACTCGGTCGATGCCTTCCAGCGCCGGGCCGTAAGTTGTCTCGTCTTCCCAATCAAAGCGTACCTGTTCGGCATCTGTATTTGCCGCAGGATGCCTGCTTGCGACGCGGAATGCCGCGCCTGCGTCCCGGAGAAGAGATGCAAGAGCCGTTCCCGTGCTGCCGGTTCCGCCGGTTACCAAGATTTTGTTTGTCATAAGCTTCCTCGCTTTCTTACTCAGTTTCTTTCATGGCTTCCAGGACCACCAACGGGTTCCAGTAGTCACGGTAATGGAAGATTTTGCCGTCCTTCATCTGCACGACGCTGATGTAACGCTGATTGTAGGGCTTGCCCGTGGTCAAAACTTCGCCTCGGCCCAAGAACTCGACAACGAGCAGATCCGGGTCCAGCGTTTGGTGCATCTGCACATCGGCAAACTCATGAAAGCGGAACATCTTTGGGAAGTCTTTAAACTGCTCGAACATCGCCTGCTTGCCGACATAGCGCTGCGGAAAGCCGGGCGGCGCGTAGGGGTACTCGAAGACCGCGTCTTCATGGAACAACTCGATCCACTGCGGGATGTCTTCTTGCAGGATCAGCTCGGTGAACTTCGTCATGGCGTCTTGTGCCGTCATTGATTGGTTGGCCTTTCTTGTGAGGTTCTATGCCACAATTATAGAACCCACCGGCGGCGTCGTTCAACCCACACATTGCCAGAATTGTCGCTTAAGCAACGGAACCGCCCAAGTGTTGCAGAAGCGCCCAAAAAGAAAAACCGCCATGAAGAACACCATCAATCGCCAAGACCCCAGAGCTGCACGAACACGCCTGCTGTTGCAGCAGGCGCTTGGCGAGATGCTGACCGAAAGAAGCTTCGCGTCCGTCACCATCGCGGACATCACCCGCCGTGCCGGCGTCAACCGCGCGACATTCTACGCGCATTTTCAGGACAAAGACGACCTGCTGGAATGGACACTGCGCGAAAAATGCCGCCGGGTCTTGTTCGCCGCGCTGCCGCCGCTCCAGACACCCACCCCGGACGCCTGGCGGCATCTCATTGAGTGTGTCCTAGACTTCTTCGCCGCCATGCCTAGCCGCTGCCCGCAGGCGGCGCGTCAGTGGAACGGCATTGTGGCAAATGCCATGCGCGAAGAGCTGGACTGCCGCTTGATTGACTGGCTTTCGGCAGAAGCGTCGGTTCGCCAAACAACGATTGCCGCCGTCAGCGGGGCCATCGTCACGTCGGGAATGCACTGGCTTCGCGGCAAAGCAGACCTGACCACGACGGCAGGCGCAGCGGAGCTGACCACGTTTATTGTCAACGGTCTGCGCTGAGTCCCCTGCAACCTTTTCGCGCCTGCCGTGTCACAGTGGTTGTAGACGCTGCGAGGAACGCACACGAAAGCGAAAATGCTTATGATTTACACGACGCTTTTCTTGATTGGGCTGGTCGGATTGTTCGCCCAAGCCGTGCTAGGCATGTCGCACGGCGGACATACTGGGCATGGCGGACACGGTCATGGACACGCCGGACATTCTAGCCATGGCGGACGGGGGCGCGGGCCGTCGCCGCTTTGGACTTTGCTGTCGCCGCTTGCGATTTTTAGCCTTTGTTTAGGCGCGGGCGCAACCGGGCTGCTCTTGAAGCCCGCGCATCTTGCGGCGGCGCTGACCGCGCTGGCAGCGATGCTCGGCGGCTTGGTTTTCTTTGGCCTGCTGGTACGTCCGATTTGGAACCTGCTGTTTCGGTTCGCATCTAAGCCCAGCGCGGCGTTGGAAGGCATGGTCGCCCGGCAGGCCGAAGCCGTGACCGGGTTTGACGAATGGGGCCGGGGCCTAGTCGGCTTGACGATTGACGGCCAGTGGGTGCGCGTCCTGGCGACGCTGGAAACCGATACTTCTGCCGACGCCGCGCCCATCAAGCCTGGCGAGCGGCTGACGGTGATCAGCGTGGACGGACGCGCCAATTCCTGCCGCGTCGCGCGGCTGTGATCTATTTCGATCTATTTGGTAGGGGCGCTGCTTGCCGCGCCCCTGCGTTGCAGGATTAGGAGAATACTATGGGAGGCTTTGTTATGAGCAGTACGCTGATTATTGTGCTGGCCGTCGTTCTGGCGGTCATCTTTATCCCGCTGATTATCAGCCGGTTTCTGACGAAAGTGGATGCCGGCACGATCCGCCTGGTGTCGTCCCTGAACGGGCGCACGGCGATCTACAAAGGGCCGGGCAAGGCCATTGAAGTTCCCCTGCTGACCACCGGGACAACCATCCCGTCTAAAGCCATCAACATTGACCTGGACATCGCCGACCAGACCGCGGACGTAGACGGCAACGGGCAGCCGAAGCCGATCAAAGTGCGCGTGCTGGCGTCCGCGATTGTCTCGGTCGGCGACTCCAGTGAAATGATCACGACCGCCGCCAACAAGTTCTTTTCTAAGCCGCCCGCCGAGCAGACGGCGACGTTGAGCGATCTTTTGACTTCCACCGGACGCCGGGCGGTCAACTTGTTAAACCATGACGAGCTGTTTTCCGCCAAAGCCCAGCGCAACATCTCCTCGCTTGCGCCCGGCACCGACATTGCCAAGTCGTTTGCCGCCGTTCCCGTGGAAGAAGACGACCGCTTGGCGCTGATTATCAAAGGCGCGTGCTCACGGGAACTCCAAGACTTAGGGTTGGTCTTTAACTCGCTGAACATCAAGGAAGTCCAAAGCGAAGTCGCCGAAGCTCGCCGTAGGCAGTCGGCGGTGGAAGCCAAAGCCAATGCCGACATTGTCGCCGCCGACCAGGAGCGCCGCGCCCGCGAAGCCCAGCTTGGGGCCGAGCAGGCCATCAACGACAAGCAGCGCGATTTGGAGCAGCGCCGGGCCGAGAACGCCGCCACAGTCGCCACGGCGGAAGCCAAAAAGCAGACCGCGCTCGCCATTCAGCGCGAAGCCGAGCTGAAAGCGACCCAAATCGCCCAGGCCAATGCCGACGCCGCCCGTGTCCGGGTCCAGGCCGAAGCCGCCGCCGACGCCGAAGCGGTCAAAGTCCGCACCCTGGGTCTCGCCCAGGCCGACGCCATCCGTGCCGTCAACGAAGCCATCCGCCAGGGCGGAGACGCCTATTTGGCCCTGCGGCAATTAGAAATCCTGCCCCAGATCGTCCCCGCCATCGCCGACGCGCTCGCCAATGCCAAGCTCATCAACATCAGCGGCGCAAGCGACGGACGCGGCGCAGCCGGCGGGGCCACCGACCAGATCACCGGCGTCATCCAGACCCTTCTGGCAACCCAGCTCGTCAGCGGCCAATTGCGTTTAGACGCCCCCGACCCCTCGCTCGCCCTGCCTCCGACCAACGGCACCACGCCTGCTCCGGCAGAGACGAGTTTGAGCGCAAAGCGGCGGTAGGGGCATGAAACAAAAACTCTTAATGCTTATTTTAGTGCTGCTAGAGGATTGGTCGGGGCCAATGATCGTTTCGTTGTTCTGTTTGCTGTTAGCAGCTTCTTTTGGCTGTCAGGTTTACGTTGCTCTGTCTCACAACATAGGCTGGAATGGAGTTGTGACAATGCGAAATCGGGGAGGCAACAGCGTTAACTATTACTACGTTTCAACTCTATTTATTTACAGTGTGGTCTCGTTCTTGGGTGTTCCAACATCCTTTTTAGCTGGATGGGTTCACAATAGGCGGACAAAGATGAAACAGGAATTATGAGTGCTGTCAGGAACCATGACATAAATGTCACGGCTATTCAGCGCGGACGCTACAAAACACCGCTTCGCGGGGTTAGGATTGGTCTTGTCTTAGTGCCGCGAAGCGGTACTTCGTAGCCGAAGGCTCAATAGCCGTGCGTTTCAACGCATGGTATTCGTGTAGGATGCAAACATGGCAAACAAGATGAAAGCGGCAAAGCGGCTAAAGCCGGACGAGTTTCCCAACAAGTTCACAACTGAGTGGCTAAAGCGCGAGATGACTGTTGCTCAAGTTGAAGCGGAGCGGCATAGCGAGGGACAGACCGCAGGAACGACAGAACAAAGTGAATGGTTTGAAGCAAGATGGACGAAGTTCAAAGATCAAGTAGAAGAAGGAGATGAGGTCTGGGAATTCTCGACCCCACGCCGCTATTGGAATGTCGGTTTTGGATATGCGGGCTACGCGATCATACGACGAGGAGTTGCGGCTGCCATATTCACAACTAAGATGAATTGAGAAATGACATTCAAACGCATTGCGATTATTGGCCCTGGCGGGGCGGGAAAATCTACGCTGGCGCGGCAGATGGGCGAGAAAACGGGCCTGCCGGTGGTGCATCTGGACGCGGTCTACTGGCATGAAGGCTGGACGGAGACGCCGAAAGATGTTTGGGAACAGAAAGTGCGCGAGATGACCCGGCAGCCCCAATGGATTACGGACGGCAACTTTGGCGGCACGATGGAGCTGCGTTTAGCGGCGGCGGACACGATTATTTTTCTGGACCTGCCGCCGCTGCTTTGCGTCTGGCGCGTAGTGCGCCGCTGGCGGCAATACCGCTCCCAAAGCCGCCCGGACATGGCCCCCGGCTGCCCGGAAAAACTAGACTTTGTGTTTCTGCGCTGGGTTTGGAACTACCGTAGGGACCGCCGCCCCGCCATCTTGGCGCGAATGAACAAGTACGCGGAAGGCCGTCGGTTGGTGCATTTGCAGTCACCGGCACAAGTACGGCGCTTTCTCCAAACCTTGACACCATAGCACGGACGGGTTATAGTGTATCCATGTTCCGACGCCTGCTTTTGTTGGTTTGTGTTCTGCTCTGCCTCGCTCCTTGCGTGTCTGCCGCGCCTCCCCCGAAGCGGATTGTTTCGCTGTCGCCGGGGACGACGGAGATGCTGTTTGCGCTGGGCCTCGGCAAATATGTGGTCGGCGACACAGTCTACTGCGATTATCCGCCGGCGGCAAAAGCGGTTGCCAAAGTTGGGGACGTGAACACGAGCTACGAGAAAGTGCTGGCCCTGCGGCCCGACTTAATTGTCGCAGACAGCACAGCGAACGCGCGGGCTGTGACGCGGCTCTTAACGTTGCATCAATCGGTCTTGGCAGTCGCGCCGACATCGCTTTCGGCGGTGGAAACCAGCCTGCGGCAGATTGGGTCGCGGACGGGAACGTCCCATCAAGCCGACGCAGTCGTCGCGCAGATGGAGCACAAGGCGCGGGCAGCGGCGCGGATTGCGGCGGCGGATCGGCGACCTCACCCGCGTGTGCTGGTCGTCATTCAGACCAATCCTCTGTGGACGGCAGGCGGCGGGACGTTTATGGATGATTTGGTGACACGCGCGGGCGGCGTCAATATCGGCCAGGCTGTGCGCGGGTACGGGCCGTTCTCAAAAGAGCGGGTGCTGGCGACGCCGCCGGACGTGATTTTGGGCGATGCCTCGGTGATGCCAGCGTTCCGGGCTGACCCGCTTCTCAGCCATCTGACTGCTGTGCGTCTAGGGCGCGTCTATTCCCTGCCGCCGGACTTGACTTCGCGGCCAGGGCCGCGTCTTGCGGATGGGCTGGTGCTGGTCGCAAGGGCAC
>CAXTRL010000251.1:0-5580 GCA_964246575.1 uncultured Armatimonadales bacterium | reverse complement strand
TTGTGGTGGACTCGTCTGGCCTTGTCATGGTTTCCAGCGTGCCGTTCTCGCCGGTGAAGCTTATGGAAATGATGGGCCTTCCGGCAGAAGCGTCGGACAGTGCGCCGACGATCACGCCGACCGCGTTTAAAGTCGTCTTCGCCAATGAAGACAAAGAATACCCGGCGTTCCTGGCGGCGACCGACACAACGCTCGGCTTGACGTTTCTAAGAATTGAAGATCTGGCGGGGCGAGTTCCCACAGCAATCTCGTTTAGCAGCACACCCGCGCCCGCGCTGGGCGACCCGGTGTATGCGCTTTCGCGCCTGAGCAAAGGCTACGACTACGCGCCGTACTATTCCAGCGCACGGGTCAGCGGCGTCATCACCAAGCCGCGCACGGCGGTCATGCTGGAAGGCAGCATTTCTGATCTGGGGCTGCCGGTCTTTTCGCAGACGGGGGAAGCGGTCGGCGTTCTCACCAGCGTCGCTTCAGGCGTCAAGCCGGAAGGCGCAAACGAAGCCATGGGAATGCAGATGATGATGCGGCTGATGGGCGGCGGAAGCGGCGGCAACCATGCCGGCGTCTTCCTCGTGCCAGCCTCCGCCGTCAGCGCCGTCGTCGCCCAAGCCCAGACCCGCGCCGCCGCGCTGGCTGCCCAGCGTGCCGCCGCGCCTGGCGCTGTGAAGACTCCCGCATCTGCTGGCAAATAATACTTCAAAGGAAGGGCGAACACGGGGGTTCACCCCTACGGGGATTGATCCTGCGTAGGGGCAGACCCCCGTGTCTGCCCTTCTTCTCTGTGTCAGCTCTTCCTGCTTTATTAACGCGGGACGGGGATCGCTTGCAGGGCTTCTTCAATTATTTGCGTTCCCGTCAGGCCAGCGTAGCGGGTCTTGGTGTCCAGCATCATGCGGTGGGCCAGCACGGGGACGGCGAGAACGTGGATGTCGCCGGGCAGAACGTAATCCCGCCCTTCAGTCAGGGCGCGGGCCTGGGCAGTGCGGAACAGCGTCAGCGAGCCGCGTGGGGAAACAGCCAGCCGGATGCGCGGGTCATGGCGGGTCCAGTCCACTAGGCGCAGGATGTATTCAGCCAAAGCCTGGTCTACCGTGACTTCGCGCACCTCAGATTGCAGATGAAGAATGTCCGCGCCGGTGACGACAGGCCGCAGCGTATCAAACGGGTGCATACGGCTTTGGCCGTACAAGATTTCAAGCTCATGGAATAAATCCGGGTAGCCGAGCGTGATCCGAACGGCGAATCGGTCAAGCTGCGCTTCAGGCAGGGGATACGTTCCCTGGAAATCCGTCGGGTTCTGTGTGGCTACCACAAAAAAGGGGTGCGGCAGGTCGCGCCGCAGGCCGTCCACTGTCACCTGGCCTTCGCTCATCACTTCCAGCAGGGCGGACTGGGTGCGCGGCGAAGTGCGGTTGATTTCGTCCGCCAGCACGATATTGGCAAAGACCGGCCCCTCCCGGAACGTAAACGAGCCGTCGCCGGGGTTGTAAAACGATGAGCCGGTAATATCGGCGGGCAGTAAATCCGGCGTGAACTGAATGCGCCGGAACAGCCCATCCATCGAGCGAGCCAGCGACTTGGCAAGGGTCGTCTTGCCGGTGCCGGGAACATCTTCCAGCAGCGTATGGCCGCCTGCCAGCAGGGCAATCAGCAGCAGCCGGATCGCTTCGGGCTTGCCCCGAATGACCGACGCCAAGTTCGCTTCAATCTTCCTAATCGTCTCCGCCGCCGGCGCTGTTTCCATCAAAACGGTCATGCTTTCTCCAAAACTTTGAGTGTGCGGTCAAGACCCGCAAGGTCGGCGTCCGCCGGCGGCGGGCCGAACCGTGCGTGTTCGTAGGTTGCCACGAAGCCTCGCATTGCCGGGTCGTTTATCGGCACGGCTGCCAGATGCTCCGGCCAAGTCCGGCTTTCCGGGCAGGGGACGCCGCGCCGGGCCAGCAGCGCCTCAAAGCGGGCGGACAGCCCGGCAAACGCGGCGTCCTTGTTCGCATAACGGAAGCCAGGTGTGACCCGGCGGCGGCGCTGCCAGTACCGATACAACTGCGGCACCAAAAGGCCCAAGACCAGCAGCCCGAACACCGTGCCTTTTTGGGTCCAGCTTGCCGCAATCGCCCAGTTGCGGACCGCCCCAAGCACGTCTTGAAGCGTTTCCCAAATGCGCCAGTAGAGCGGGATTGGCCCGGCCAGGGCATCAGGCCGGCCATTGCCGGGCGTCGCGTCTACCGTCACCCACCCCGTGCCGGCGATCCAGCTTTCCGCCCAGGCATGAGCGTCGCGCTGACGCACTAGGGTCCAGCCGCGCCCGTCGGATTCATGAGCGTAGTAGCCGGAAACGTAGCGGGTCGGAACACCGGCGGCGCGAAGCATGACCACGGCAGCGGACGCGAAATACTCGCAGTGGGCCGACTTGCGCTGCAAAATGAAGTTAGAAATCGGCTCGCCGGAGCCGGGGTTCACGGTCAGGCTGTAACGATTGTTGACGCCGAGAAACCGCACAACCGCGTTAATCTTCGCCTGCGGCGCGGCGTACTTATCCGTGACTTGCCGTGCTAAGGCAGACACGCGCCTGTCTACATCCGGGGGAACCGCCAGGTCCCGGATCATCTCCGGCGGTGTCGGCGGCGCATCCAGCAGGCCCAATTTTCCTTCCGCAATGTCATACGACAGCGGGGACGAGTCGTTTGGCGGCGTTCGCAGCGGGCCATCCGTGGGGGCGGCCCAGTCTATCAAATGAGAATTTTCCGGCACGATTGCCGCCGAATGCAGGGGCGCAAACAGCAGGCCGATCTCGTCGTCCAGGCGCACATACTGCGCCTTTTGGCCGGAGCCAATCGCGGGCTGATGCGGCAGATTGGTAAAAGCCCGCGCGTCCAGCGACGGCCCCCAGGTGCGTCCCCCGTAAGTGTCAAACGTCATGCCGCGCAGGTACGGGTCATCGCCTAAGTTGTGAACTCGCAGAACGCGGGTCAGCGAGTCGCGCAGGGTGAACGACGAGCCTAAGATCGGCTGCCCGCTCATGCCCATCGCCGGTGACATCCGCCGCGCCGAGACCGCGCCCAGCATATTAAGCGCCCCCTTGTAGCGGGTCACGGTGGCGTGGGTCACGCCGCCGAGCAGCACGGCGGCAAAGATCGGCAGTAGGGCAAAGCGGAGCGCCGCCGCGCCGCCGGAAGAGCGCCGGAAGCCGGGCAGGGCCAGCGTGAAGAACAAAAAGAATAGGGGCGCAAGATACCAGAGGTAGTGGAAAGCGTCATCAAACGTACTGCACCCAACTAGAAAGACCATTGCCGACAAGAACACCGTGAACGGCGCACGCGCCCCGCCGGTCGGCTCCCGCCGCCAAAACTGGAGTGCATTCTCGGCGGCAGCGGCGAGGGCGAATGAGTACAAATAGCGGACGTCAAAAAAAGTGTTGTCGTCTTTCTTGGCGGCAATCAAGTACGCAAAGACCGAGCCGAGCATGACGACAATCCGCAGGGTCCATTTGGTTAGATTCTCGTTCTCAAATCGCGCTTTGAAGCCATACGACGCCCCTAAGCTAATCCCTAGCACGGCCAGCGGGACGCAAGCGCCGCTGCTGAGGGCAAGCGCGGCATACGCCAGCAGGGCCGCTACGGCCGCAGGCCACGGCGGACGCTGGTAAGAGGATGTGGTTTGCGAGAGCATTGTTCGTCTTAAAAATGAGAGTCCCTGCCATGAATGGCAGGTCTGGCGGCGAAGCGCCAATCGCACGGTGTGCGGAAGAACAAGAACGCAAGATGCCGATGGCATTCCCGGTCGCAGACCGATTGGCGTTTCGCCCACAGACCTGCCATTTATGGCGGGGACTTGTGAGACTTTACGATATAGCCTTGCTGAACATCGCACCCACTTCCAAAACCTCGGCGTCATTGCGCTGGAAGACGCGCCCAGCCTGCGCGTCTTCTACTATTTTCCTGACACGCTCAATGCACCGCCGCTTGACTTCGGGCGGCACCCAAAACGGGTAAGGCAGCCGCTCAAAGTCTTTGCCTTGAATGTTCTTCGTGTGGTTGATGACGTTCTTCAGCAGCGCAAGACACAAGGGCGATAGGGTCCAGCCGAGAACGAAATACAGCTCGTCCGGGTCAACGCCCTCACGCAGAAACGCGCATGGAGCGCCGCTGTCTAAAATGCAGCCGGGCGGCAGGTAACGCGCGTTCAGCGTTTGGGAAATAAGCTGCCAGGTGAGGCCCTCGCGGCCAAAAAACTTCTGCCCCCCCACGCCGTGCAGATACCACGGGCCGTTTTTCTTGAACGTCAGCACTGCGTCACCGTTGTCTTTCCAGTAAACGGCATGTGTCGGCGGTGCGTACACCAAAGCGCTGCAAGCTTTGTTGTAAACCCGGTAGTCGGGATGCGGCAAAGCGATTTCCAGCGGCGTTTCACGCGGCGACGCCTGCACCGTGCGCCGGGTTGCGCCCAAGCAGACCTGCGCGGCAATCTGCGCCCGCTTTTGCGGCGACAGCAAACCAAGCCGGGCGCGTTGGACTTCGCTTTCCAGCGTCACTGGCTTGTCCCAGAACGTAAACACAAATGGCTCGCAAATCGTGCCGTTTGCGATTTCGCGCACGAACCGCGCATTGTCTCCAATCGTCATGCCGCTGGTAGCGATCATAAAATCGCCGAGCTTCGGGCCGGCGAAGTACGGCGCGTATTCGTCCGTGATCTGCCAAGAATGGTTCCCCGTCAGCGCAATCTGCTGCCGCGAAACGGTTTTGCCGTCCAGCGTCAGCACGGGAGCCGGCCTGGTCTTGGCGAAGTCCAGCACCACCATCGCGTACTGCGTTTCTTCCGAAAACTCGTCAAGCCGGGTCACAGCCGGGGACCCAGACTCTAAAAGCAAGCGGCGCAGGCCCTGCATGGTGTTGATCGTCAAAAACGTGTCGCTGCAAATAAAGCGCAGATGTCCGCTTGGCTTCAGAAAATCCAAACACTTGACGATAAAGAACGAATACGTTTCCTTTTTGATCTTCAGCCCACCCCGCCAGCCGAGTTCTTTATCCAGCTTATCTTGAATCTCCGGCGCAATCGTCCCGCCAAATGGCGGATTGCCGACGATCACGTCAAACTGCATGGGGAATGCTGTCCCAAAGAAGTCCGCGCAGACCAAGTTGTGCCGGGCCGGGCAGTACCCCCAGCGCCTCTGAATACGCTCCAAGCACTGCGTGTAAAGCGCCGGGTCAATCTCGATGCCGTAGACATTGCGCGTGAGTATTTGGTCCAGGCGCTCCGAAACGGGGCCATCGTACAGCGGCAGGAACTTGTCAATCAAAGGCAGGAGAAATGACCCGGTGCCGAAGCTCGGTTCCAGCACGGTGCTGTTGCGGGACAGCGGCATCGGCATTGGCAATTCTACGAGGCGTTCCGCGACGGCAAGCGGCGTCAGAAACTGGCCGAGCTGCCGCTTTTTGTCGCGCTGGGTTTTGGCTTGGCTCACTCCGCAAGCGTCTCCCGGCCTTTCGGCATTTGGAAGACCAGGTGCCGGAAGGCGGGCCAGTCTTCCAAGTCCAAGCTGTAGTCTTCGGGGTCGTCGCTGAAGAAGTAATCGTAGCCGGT
>CAXTRL010000250.1:0-5596 GCA_964246575.1 uncultured Armatimonadales bacterium | reverse complement strand
GCCCCCACCCCCAGCCCCTCCCCCGTCGGAACGAGAGAGGGGAGCAGATGAGGAAAAAGACAAAAAGATTAGGACGTAGGGGCGCTACTTGCTGCGCCCTCTTACTCTGTACTTCTGTATTGCTCCCCTCTCTCGTTCCGACGGGGGGAGGGGCTGGGGGTGGGGGCTTTTAAAACACTATGGCACGATTTTTATTACAGCGCATTGGACTGGCCCTGCTATCCATTTGGGCCGTCTGCACCATCACATTCTTTATCGCGTTCCTCGCGCCCGGCGACCCCGCCGAGATCGCGGCGGGGCAGCATTCCGACCCAGCGACTCTCGCCCATATCCGGCATGAGTTCGGGCTGGACAAGCCGCCGCTGGAGCGCTACGGACTGTATTTATGGAACGCCGCGCACGGCGACCTCGGCAGGTCGTACTACACGCGCGAACCGGTCACGGCGTTTCTGAAGCGCGGCCTGCCGAACACGGCCATTCTTGCGACAGCGGCGATTCTGCTGTCCCTGCTGGTCGGCATTCCCATCGGCCTAGCGGCCGCGCTGAAGCCGAACACGTTTCTGGACCGGCTGCTGATGGCAACGGTGCTGGTGGGAGTGACTCTGCCGAGCTTTGTCCTCGCGCCCGTCTTGATACTTGTCTTCGCCTTGAAGCTGGGCTGGCTGCCGGTAGCGGGGTGGGGTGACCCGGAGTATCTCGTATTACCGGCGATTGTGCTGGCCGCCCGGCCTGCCGCGCTGATTGCCCGGATGACGCGGGCGTCCATGCTGGAAACGCTGCGCCAAGATTATATCCGCACGGCCCGCGCCAAAGGGCTGGCTCCAATGACCGTGCTGGTCAAGCACGCCTTGAAGAATGCATTTCTGCCGGTGCTAACCACCACCGGCGTTTCGTTCGGGTATTTGCTGTCGGGGTCATTTGTCGTGGAAACCATCTTTACTGTGCCGGGCGTCGGAGCGGCGTCCATCAATTCCCTGTTCCAGCGGGATTACTCGCTGATTCAGGGGACGACGCTGCTGCTGGCAACGATTTTTGTTGTGACCAACTTAGTGATTGACCTGCTGTATGCCGCGCTTGACCCGCGCGTCAAGGCACTGGAAGGGGCATAGACGACTGCAATGAGTGTGATTTTAGAGCAGCAGCGCGAAGAGCTGATGGAACTGGATGCGGCAGGACCAAGCCAGGGCCGCCTAGTCTGGCGTCAGCTTCGCCGCAACCCGTTAGCGCTTGCCAGCCTCATTGTCCTAAGTGTTATTGTTTTGATGGCGATCTTCTATCCGCTGGTTTCGCCGTATCGGTACGACCATCAAACCAACGATTACAGTGCGCCGGCGTCGGCGCGGCACTGGCTGGGAACCGACGATTCCGGCTACGACACGCTGACACGTCTCGCCGTCGGCGCACGGATTTCGCTGGTGGTCGGGGTGGGCGTGGAAGCGATTGTCTTGTTGGTTGGAGGCTTGGTGGGGCTGGTCGCCGGGTTCTACGGCAAGTGGCTGGATGCCGGGCTGATGCGCCTGACCGACATGATGTTTGCGTTTCCGGACATCCTGCTCGCCATTCTCATCATGGCAATCAAAGGCCCGAGCTTGTTCAACATCTTTATCGCGCTCGGCATCACCGGCTGGCCCGGCTTGGCCCGGCTCATTCGCGGCCAGGCGCTGTCCCTGCGCGGGCGGGAGTATGTGGAAGCGGCGCGGGCGCTGGGCGTCCCAAACTCACGGATTATCCTGCGCCACATCCTGCCCAATTTGCTGTCGCCGATTATTGTCGCCGCGACCATTGACATCGCCGGCATCATCATTGCCGAAGCGACATTGTCGTTTTTAGGCATCGGCGTTCAGGACCCCATGCCAAGCTGGGGCAAGATGATTTCCGTGCCGCTGGAATCCGGCTACTACCGCTCCCATCCCGAACTGGTCATCTACCCCGCGTTGTGCCTCTCGCTGACCGTACTGGCCTTGAACTTCCTCGGCGACGCCCTGCGCGATGCCCTAGACCCGCGCTCCGAGAAATCTGCGTGAGTTGCTGGCCGATTTATTAACGCGGCAGCGAAGGTTCCTGCACCCATTGAAACGTCGAACCGCTTCCGCCTCGTGACCAGAGCTTGCCAGTCTGGGTGTCAAAGATGAATTCTTGGCTGCCCTGGGTGGTAAATTGGTAACGTCCGCTGATGGATAAGCTAGGGGAAGTTGCGGTTGGCGTGTTCGCATGAAAAGGCGACTTGAGAAACACCCATATTCCGCCCAGTAATACAACTGCGAGTGCAACAACAAGAACTAACCGGGCTGCGAAACTCAAGGTACGCGCTTCATGTGTTTCTGGATGCATAATAAAGCTACCTGGACAGGAGATGGAACCATGCCGTGAATGGCACGGCTATTCAGCCTTCGGCTACGAAGTACCGCTTCGCGGCACTCGGAAGGATTGTCTGTATTAACCTCGCGAAGCGGTGTTTTGTAGCGTCTGCGCTGATTAGCCGTGTGTTTTAACACATGGTCTTCTACCCGGCTGCCCAATCCTGTTCTGCTACGGGTTCCAAAGGGCCTAAATACTCAATGGAGGTACCACGCAAAGGATAACAGTCTTGGGATGGGCGCGGAAAAGTATTTGTCAGAACAATGACTTCAACGGTTTCTCCGGCTTGAAACGGCAGGTGCTCCAAAACGAGGGTTCCATCCTCCGTAAGTGTAGTTTCAAGGCGGTGCGCTTGAAGAGAGACATTCATTGTGTTATGGGCCAATCGGGGAGATGAAGGCAGGGTAGCCTTTTTTCTGGAGGTCGCCGGCGGCTTTGTCGGCCCCGTTCTTGGAGCGGTACGCGCCGACCTGGACTTTGTAAATTAGGTGGTCGCCGTCGCGCTCGCTGCGGGTGCTGGTGCTGAAGCCCTGGGAGCGGAGGGTGTCGGCAACGCTGCGGGCGTTGCTTTCGTCGGTGTACGAGCCGGTCTGGACCCGGAACTGGGTCTTCGTGGCGTCCGTCTGGGTGTGGTTGTCCGGGCTGCGGTCACTGGGATCTTTGCCGCCCTGCGGACCGGAGCCGGGGTCGGCGGAAGCGCCGGGCGGAGGCGTGTTGACATGCTCAAAGTCCGGGTCAGCCGGCGGAGGCGGCGAACCGGCAGGCGCAGAGGCGGGTGTGCCGCTAGACGCATTATCAGGCGCACTGGGAGCGGGCGTACCGGCGTCGCTGGAAGATGCAGGCGAAGTTTCGGTTGTTTCGGCGTCGGCAGGCGCGGACCGGGGAGAAACCGGCGCGGCTTCCTGGGTGGCTTCCGGGTCAGCCGCCGGTGCTGGCGGCGAGGTGACGCGGCGGATCATCGGCTGGCGTTCTTCCTCAATATTGATACGGGGCGCACCGGGGGCGGTGTAGTTGCCGTTGGTCGTGCGCGGATGCACGGCAGGCGGCGCAGGAGTCAGGGCGGGAGTTAAAGTCGCGGACACGGGCGGCTGGGCGGGCTGCACGCCCGGATGCGCGTCCCGAAGGCCGCCGAACAGGTAGCCGATGGTGACGCTGCCGGCAATTACGGCGGCCCCGACGCCGATCGCTTTTAGTATTCCATTGGATTGACTGCGTGCCACAACAAAAATTCCTCGACAAAAATTTCTATGCGCCGAGTTCGGCGCTTTGTTTACTATACGCCGCGCCAGGGCCTTTTGTCAAGCTAAAGTCACTTTAAAGAGCGTCGTTTTGGAAGAACTCGATGACCTCGCCGTCCAAGCCGACCACAAAAGCAAGGCGCACCGGCACCGGAAAGTCGCCGTCTAGGACAACGTCTTGGGGCGCAGATTGGGAACGCGCTCCGGCGGCGAGAGCGCGGGCATAGGCGGCGTCCACATCCGGCGTTCTGAGAGCCAGATGCAGCAGTGCGCCTTCAGGGGCATCGTCGCCAGCCGGATGTTTACCCCCGGCGAAAACTTCCAGATAATTGCCGTCGCCGGTGTCCAGCATCGCAGCCCGGCTGTCGCCTTCCCCCCAGCCGAATTGGCGCTGAAAGCCGAAGCCGTCTTGGTACAAGCGCAGCGTGGCGTCGAAGTCGCGGACGCGCAGGGCGACATGGTGAAATCCAGGGCTTGTTTTCGTCGAACTGGTTTCCATACGCAGAGTATACCCATGAGATACTGGCTTGACATCACCGGCTGCTCGTGTGTATAATACACGCACAACTGAATTGATGGATTTTTGCAAAAAGGCGATGACGAAGAAGAGTACGCCGCGCCAAACCCTTACAGAGAGCCGGGAATGCTGAAAACCGGCAGGGGAAACGCGGCGGAACATGGCTTCCGAGCCGGCAGCGGGAACAGTGCCTGAAAAAAACCAGACGCTCAGTAGCGTTGTCCGGGAGGCTCCCGTTAGCGGGCCAGGGTCGAAAGAACGCACTCATTTGTGCGTCACTCCTACCCGTCAAGGCGTCTTGCTGTGAGGCGGGCGTGAAGCAAGGTGGTACCACGAGGGCAAAACGCCTTTCGTCCTTGACACAAGTGCGTCTGTGTTGGGCGAACGGCTTTTTTTATGCCTGAAGTGGAGAGTTTCTGATGCCGAAAGTGCTGGGATTGAAGTGCCGCGAGTGCGGCCAAACGTATGACAAAGCGCCGGTCCATGTTTGCGAGCTGTGCTTTGGACCGCTGGAAGTGCAGTATGACTACGACTTCGGCCCAAAGATCACGCGCGAGCGGATCGAAAGTGGGCCGCTGACGATGTGGCGCTATGCGGATCTGCTGCCGCTTGACGGGCCGCCGACGGTCGGCAAACAAGTGGGATTTACGCCGCTGGTGCGGGCGGACAATCTCGCTAAAGCGCTTGGCATGGACGAAGTTTACGTTAAAAATGACGCCGTCAGCCACCCGACGCTGTCATTCAAAGACCGCGTTGTGGCCGTCGCCTTGTCCAAAGCCCGCGAATTCGGCTTTCAGACAGTTGGGTGTGCGTCTACGGGCAATCTTGCGAATTCGGTCGCCGCTCATGCCGCCGAAGGCGGGTTTGAGGCGTATGTTTTTATCCCGCACGACTTGGAGCAGGGCAAAGTAGTTGGAACGCTGATTTACGGCGCGACCGTGCTTTCCGTGCAGGGCAACTACGACGAAGTGAACCGGCTATGCTCGGAAGTCGCCGGCAAGTACGGCTGGGGTCTGGCAAACGTGAACCTGCGCCCGTTCTACGGCGACGGCTCTAAGACGTTCGGCTATGAGATCGCCGAGCAACTTGGCTGGAAAGCGCCGCAGCATATTGTCTGCCCATCGGCGGGCGGCTCGCTGGTGACGAAAATCTACAAAGCGCTGCAAGAATTTCAAGCGCTGGGCTTGATTGACGGCGTTCCGACCAAGATGTATGTCGCGCAGGCGACCGGCTGCAACCCCATTTCTACAATGGTCAAAGAGCGGTCCGAGATCATGAAGCCGGTGCGGCCCAACACCATCGCCAAGTCCATTGCCATCGGCAATCCTGCGGACGGCTATTATGCCGCTGAAACCTGCCGCAAGTCGGGCGGCTGGGCGGAAGACGTTTCCGATGACGAAGTGGTGGAAGGCATTGAGCTTTTGGCTCGCACCGAAGGCATCTTCACCGAGACCGCCGGCGGCGTCACGGTGGCGACGGCCCG
>CAXTRL010000249.1:0-5607 GCA_964246575.1 uncultured Armatimonadales bacterium | reverse complement strand
CCAAAGTGGGTGCAGAAGAGGGACAGCGGGCCGGCGGGCGTGTCCAAGCGGACTTCCAAAACGCCGCGCTGTTCGCGGGCACTCGGCAGCAGATGGTTCTGGACCGTGCCGACCGGGCAGCGCGACACAACCGCCAGGCCGTAGCCGCCGAGGCCGAGCCGCAGGTTGGCTTGAAACGTCACCGGCAGGCCAAGCAGCTTCTGAAGCTGCTTCGGCTGGTCTACAAACCCGCTTTGGGGCAGGCGCTGATGGACTTCCTGCAAGCAGACAATGTCGGCGTCCTGCGCCAAAATCGTCTCAGCGATGCGCTCCGCCCTGCGCTGCCCGTCCATCCCCAGCCCGCCCCGAATGTTGTAAGTCATCACGCGCATTGGTTCTTGCTTTCCAAAACTCCCAAGCCAGCAGGGCATAAAACGGGCCGTACTCCGCCGCCGACACCCACCAGTAGGCTTGAAACGAGTAGTAGTAAACGTATAGCAGCGCCGACAGCCCAGACAGCAGCACGAACGGATACAGCGGTTTCCGGCCCAGCAGCGGGACAAAGATGATGGTCCACAGCAGGTACCACGGGAACAGCGTCGGAATGACCAGCAGGGTCACCGCCAGCACCACAAACGACCGGCGCAGCAGCTCGGCATACGAGCCGACCGGGCGGCGCACGGACCAAAAAGTCACGCCGAGCAGGGCCGCATCCGACAGCTTCTCCGTGATAGCATAGTGCCAGTGCTTTGTCACATAGCTCAGGCCCAAATTAGTCCAGCCGAACAAGCCGGAGTTCACATGGACGTTCTCCAAATACTGATGCATTCCGTGGATAAACTGCGGCAGGTAGACCCACAGCGGCATTCCCAAATACAGCAGTCCGCAGGCCGCCCAAACCGTAAACGCCCGGCCATGCACCCGCGCAAACAGCGGCAGCAGCAGCAGCGCAAAGCCTTTGGTCAGCACCGACGCCACCAGCAGCAGGGCCACTCCGCCCGCGTATTTCCAGCCTCGGCCTTGCTGTTTTGGCCGCATCGCCAGCGCAAACGCCGCCAGCAAAAAGAAAACGCCGACAATGTCCTGATGCCCCGCCAGCGACACTTCCATCACCGGCAGCGGGCACCAGGCATACCAAATCACCTGCGTCAGCGGTCGGTTGAGGCGCTTCAAGAGGACCAGCAGCAGGCCGATCACCCCGAAGTCAAACAGCATGTACAGAAACTTGTAGCCAATGGCGTTGTTGCCGAACAGGGCATTGGCAAGGGCAAACACCATCTGCGAGACCGGCATATAAATGGACTGGTAGCTCTTGTACTCCGCCTGGTTCCAGACCGAGTCCCGCAAAAACCGGAGCGGCGTCGCGTTTGGCGCCCAGTGGTACGGGTTGATGCCGTGGTTAATCAGCCGCCCGTCCCATAGGTACAAAAAGATGTCGGTAGAAAGCTGCGGCGGTGCGAACACGACCGCCAGTCGGTACAAGGCCGCCCCGCCTAAAATAAGCGGCAGCGCCGCCCGCGCATCGCGCTTCAAGAGCGCCGGCACGACTCGCCCCGCCGCGTAGACATACACGCCGAACGCGATAGCGTACAGCATCAAGTAGACCCAGACCGGGTTCAGGGGGTATAGGCGCTGGCCCAGAAAGCCGTACACCAGCAGCAGGTCCGCCGCCGTGACGCCGAGCGTCAGCCCCGGCAGACTAAGCCGCCATGCTTTTGCAGGCGGCGGGGGCAGTGCTTTTGAGGCGGCTGGCTTACTTGCGTGCATACCGTCTTGCAGGGCGTGACATTTGAAGATAAGGCTGGATAGCTGCCGCGAAGCTTTGCGCCGTCTGCTCCCCCATCAGCGTCTTGACGCGCTTTCCGGTGCGGTCATAAATGATCGTGCGCGGCAGGTCGCCCTGCCAGGCAGGGTCAAACGCATCAATAAATTCTTCCGGGTCTGTGCTTCTTTCTAAAAACGCCGGGAAATCCGCCCCGGACTTCGCCAAAAACGGCGCAACTTTGGTGTGCGCGTCTTTGAGCTGATCGGCGGACACGGCGAACACGCGCAGGCCCGATGCTTTGTACCGGCGGCTGGTTTGCACAAGCGCCGGGAACTCGGCGACGCACGGCCCGCACCAAGTCGCCCAGAAGTTCACCAGCACGACATGGCCCTTTTGCGCCGCAATCGCCCGTTTGATGACCGGCGCATCCGCGGGTATGACATGGATTGTCGCGGCATGAGCGGCGGGCATGATGAAGCAGAGCAGGAACCCACCCCGGCACAAGTGCCGATACGCAGTAATGCGAAGCATACCCTCCCGAAACGGGAGGGTGAGGAGACTTAAGATAGCGGCGGTGCGAACTCTTCCCCTCTCCGCTTCGGGGAGGGTGGCGAGGGACGAGCCGGGAGGGGTTCTCATCGCTTGATGCTGCATCCAAAAGCTTTCGTTTGGGCTTTGGCGACTGGCTTGCCCGCTAACACCGCGTCAATCGCGGTTGCGAGGTCATGGGTACGGACATTCGCCGGGTCCATGTCGTTGTCAATGCGTCCGTGATACACCAGCGTTCCATCACTGCTGAGAACATATGTTTCCGGCGTCACATGGGCGGCGTAAGCGTCGGCGGCTTTTGCGCCTTTATCCACCAGCACCGGGAACGGGAAGCTTTTGGAGCGGGAATAGGAGGCGACTTCCGCTTTCGGCTCGTTCTGGTCGGAGTCGATGCCGACAAACGAGACGCCTAGCGGTGTATACTTTTGCGCCAGCGCCTTCATGCGACTGACGTAGGCGTTGGAATACGGGCAGCGCGTCGAGATGAACATAACCACGATTGCGTTGTGGGGAAACAGCAGTGCGAAAAGAGTCTGTGCCTGACCCGTTTGAGCATTAGGTAATGTAAAGCTAGGTGCAAACTTCCCAACTGCTGCGGGGCCTCTATTGCTCAAATGTATTATGCGGATGTCTGACTGAAGTTGGGGATGTGCAGTATGGGAACCTGTTGTTACCTCGGTATCAGCCGTCACAACTATTGATTGTGGTGCTATAGGCTTGTTAGGTTCTCCGAAGTTGGAGCCATGCCGTTCGCTTTGGATGTTAATGTCGCTGACTGCCGGGTGGGCTTTGATCCAGGCGATCCAGTCGTCACCGCAGGTGTTGAGGTGGGAGTTGACGTTGCTGTCCACATAGGCAACTTTGCCGTCGGCCCCAATAATATACGTCACGCGGTTGGCGATGTTCGCGCCGGGGATTAAGACGCCGTAGTCGGCGGCCATCGTGTGCTGCGTGTCGGCCAGCAGCGTGTACGGGATGCCTTCTTTGGTGCAGAACGCTTTGTGTGATTTCGGGTCCTGCACGCTGACACCGTAGACTTGAACGCCCATCGCTGTGAGGTCTTTGTACGATGCCGACAGCGAGTGCGCTTCTAAGGTGCAGCCGCCGGTGAAGTCGGCGGGGTAGAACGCCAGCAGAGTGACTTTGCCTTTGTTTTCGGCGCTCGTGCGGACCATACCGTTCTGATCCGGCAGCGCGTAGGCCGGGGCCGGCTTTGTCACGACCGGCGCAGCGGCGTCCATTTTGGCTTTGGCTTGACCAAAAGCGACAGCGGCGGCGGCCGCCGCGCCTGCGGCTCCCAGCAGGACGACTTGTTTGAGGCGTTTCATAGATGTTTGCTTTCTAGCGGTTGAACGGGCGGCAAGAGCTACGGAATTTTTTCCGTAGCGTCCACGGAATGAATTCCGTGGCTGGGGGGCGCTTCGCGCCGGCTGTCCTGCGGACAGAAGAGAGAAGACCGAGCATGACTGTTTTTGTCCGCAGGACAACCAGCCGAAGGCTCTTCAGCCACGGAATTCATTCCGTGGAATCTGTGGCTTCCTTGCTTCGTGACTTGCTTTCTTATACTCCTGCGGTCGCCAAATCGTTTGCATTTGCAGGAAGCGGCAGGACGCGGGCTTCCAGCGGCAGGGCGAACGTCTTTTCAAATGCCGGAGCCTGCGCTTCCGCCGCCCACAGCTCAAGCTGGGCGTCGGCGGACGAATACAGCGTCATGCGGACGCGGTCGGGCCTTGCCAGCTTTTCGCACCGGACGTCTTTGACCAGCATCAAGTGGCTGCGATCCAAAGCCTCGGCGAAGCGCAGGGCGCAGGACAAAACGCGGATGACGCGCTGGGCCTGGGCATCCAGCTTGGCGAACTGCGGGTGCTTGCGGCGGGGAACAGACTTGCGGTGGTAAAGCGCGAGGCTTGCCATGATCTCAATTTCGCGGTCGTTGAAGCCGAGAAGCTCCGAATGGCGGATCAGATAATACGAATGCTTTTGATGATCGGTATGGGACACGAAAAAGCCGGCGTCGTGCAGGAGCGCGGCATATTCCAGCAGCTCGCGGGCCTGGCTGTATTCGTGCAGGCCGAGCGCCTTCCACTGGTCAAACAGCGCCAGCGCCAGGGAAACAATGTGCGCGGCATGGGCCTCGTCCACCCGCGTCGCCGCCATGAGCTGCCGGATGGAGCGCAGCCGAGCGCTGTCGTCTGCAATTTTTGGGTTCGGCGTGCCGAGGCTGTCGCTGCGGCGCAGGCGATCTACAATGATGCCTTCGCGCAGGCCCCGGTCACTGATCCGAATGCTGGCTGCGCCGACCGTTTCCATGACCGTCTGCAAAATCGCCGAGCCGCCGAGGATGATGTCCGCGCGTTCCGGGTTGATGCCCGGCACGCGCCGCCGCTGCTCCAGCGTCAGCCCGCACAGGCGCTTGGTCGTGGCCTGGATGTCCGTCAGCAGCACTTCATAATTTCGCAGCGAAGTCGGGTTCGGCACCGGCGCACCGACAGCGATAATCTCCGCCAGGTTTTGGGCGGTCCCCGACGAGCCGTACATCACGGAAAACCCAGCCGCCGCGATGGCCCGCGCCGCCGGTGCCAGCCCGACGCGGACACGGCGCTGCAAATCCGCCCAGGCTTCCTCCGGGACCGGCTTCGATGAATCCGCAACTCCTTCGGCGGTCAGCCGGATCGCGCCCATTTTGAGGCTGTCCAAAAATACATACCCGGCGCTGTCCCCGACAATCAGCTCGGTAGACCCGCCGCCGATGTCCATAAACAAGGCACGCTGCCGGGGCGGCAGGTCAATCCCGCTGACGCAGCCCAAGTAAATCAAACGGGCTTCTTCCTGCCCGGAGATGACCCGCACATCCAAGTTCGCCAAATCGCGCACACGCTGCACGAATGCGTCCCCGTTGTCGGCCTCGCGCACGGCGGCGGTCGCCAGGGCAATAATTTCGTCCGCTCCGAAGCCCCGCGCGACTTCCGCGAACCGGGCGCAGACTAGAGCGCCCCGCGCAATCGCCGCTTCGGTCAGCGAATGCCCGCTGCCGCCGTCGTCGTCCCGCGCTTTGCCCGGCGTCTGCGGCTCCGCCTGGTCAAACTCGCCTTCGCCGAGCCGGACAACCTGTTTTTGGGACGCCAGCGTGGTCCAAGTTCCGTTGGCCTGCACTTCGACGACGGCCAGCCGGACCGAGTTCGTGCCAATGTCCATTGCCGCTAAAATACGCATAGGCTGTTAGGATACCCGATGCGTCAAGAAAAAAGCAGTCCCCCCAGCCCCCAATAATGGAGAAGCAAAAGAGAACCTCACCCGGTCACTTGTGACCGGGT
>CAXTRL010000248.1:0-5614 GCA_964246575.1 uncultured Armatimonadales bacterium | reverse complement strand
GGCAAAATCAAAAACCGGCCACCCCGTGCCGATGAGTCCGGCACTTGCATTCCATTGTGGCTGGACAAGCAGATCGCCACCATTGAGCCGCTTGTCATCCTCTGTCTCGGCGCACCCGCCGCGAACGCGATTATCCACAAGAACTTCAAGATGACCCAGGAGCGCGGCCAATGGTTCGAAAGCCGCTACGTCCGCTATGCTATGGCGGCCCTGCACCCCGCGTACATTCTGCGCCAGGAAGGCGAAGCCTACGACCAGTCCCGCCGGACCCTCATTGACGATCTCATTGCCGCCCGCGACAAAGCCAAAACCGCCAAAGTCGAGCCGAAATCCACGCTATTTTGAGAAAAGGTCAAGTGTCCACTTACGTGGACAAGGAGCAGGTTATGAAGGGCAAGGTGTCAGGTTCTTTTCCGTGTCGGCGAAGGCCGACAATAGGCGTCTGCGCCCCACAGCGCAGGATTTCAATCCCACGCTTCTTATTCCCACGTTTCCTCCTGCTACTGTGGTTTGGTTGTCTCCCGGCTTCTGTTCACGCCCAAAGCTCCGGCTCTGACCAGCAAATCCGCGCTTCTTATGTTCAGCTAGACGCTGCCTACTCCTGGCGCGACGTTTCTGCAATCCTGGCCTTCCTCGCCCCTGATTTCAAGCGCGTCAAATGGAACGCCGCACTCACTCCCGCGCAGCTTGGGGCGGAACTGAAAGATGACTTTGACGGCACGTCCTCTGCGGCGGCAACCACCCGCCTCAATTCGCTTGTTGTTCACGGCAACACTGCCGACGCTGTCGTAATTCGCCGCCTGGATTGGACTTATCCCAAGCCTTCACTTTTGCTGCTTCCTCCTTACTTTCAGGTTTGGGTGACGCAGGAAGAATGGCATCAGACGCAGGGACAGTGGCGCATGACAAAGATGGCTGACACGTCTTTAGTGCAAACTTTGTCTCTGCTGAATGATAGGGACCAGAGTTTGCGCCTTCTGCCTTCCGCCGAATGGAAAAAACCGACAATTATCGCGCAAGTGCATCAAATTGATGCGGCGGACCGGGCGCGGCTGAAGCAGATTATTCGGCAGTACGGTTGGCCTGGTTTTGATTTAGCAGGAACGGATGGCGAATCAGAAGCCTTTGAAGTGGTTCAGCATTCCGACGACGATAAAGCGTTCCAAAAGTGCTGCCTGCCAATGCTTCAAGCCGCCATTAGGCGGGGACAGGCGATGCCAAATGATGCCGCTTACTTGACAGACCGCATTTTGTGGGGCGAACATCAGCCGCAGATTTATGGAACCCAGCGCAATGCTCCCATTGAAGACCCAGCCCATGTAGACCAGCGCCGCGCTTCTGTTGGTCTTGGCCCGCTGGCGGCATATCAGCAAGAACTCAAGCAAATATACCAGCCGCAAACGAAATAGTGATGGAAACTTATGACCTATAAACTCGCGGCAATTGATTTAGACGGGACACTTCTGCACAGCGGAACGCATGGCATTACGGAAGGCAATGCGGCTGGGGTGCGGCAAGCCGTCCGCAACGGGGCGTTTATTGTGCTGGCTTCGGGGCGGCAGTGGGGGACGATCAACAAGTTCGCCGCGCAGCTTGATCTGCCGCCAAGCGCCCCAATTATCGCGTACAACGGCGCGATGATCCGCACGCACGGCGGCGATTTGTGGTTTCACCAGCCGCTTCCGGCGGACGCGGCGGCGAAGATTGTCGCGTACTGCGCGGCGCATGGCTGCCACCTCAACTACTACTTGAACGACGAGCTTTACGTCCGGGATCATACCAAATGGGTGGACATCTACGAGAAGCGCACGGGGACAGTCGCGCACATCACCGGAGACTTGGGCCAAATGAACGGGCAGCAGCCGACAAAGCTGCTTCTGATAGACACGCCGGAAGCGACGGACCGACTGCTGACCTTTTTCCAAGCCGAGTTCGGCGACACGCTGTATATCACGAAGACCGAAGACGAATACTTGGAATTCATGGACCCGAACGTCAATAAAGGCCGGGCGCTGGCTGAAACGGCGTCGCGGCTGGGACTGACAGCGGCGGAATGCGCGGCGTTTGGCGATTCGTTCAACGACCTGCCGATGCTGGAATGGGCCGGCCTGGGAGTGGCAATGGACAACGGGAAGCCGGAATTAAAGCAGATCGCCCAGAAGATCGCCCCGCCCGCCGACGATGACGGGGTCGCCGCCGTGCTGGCCAAACTCTTCCCGGTCCATCCATAAGACCAGCAAAAAGTGCGGAAATGTCAGCGCGGCAATCAGCGACAAGTACAAAAACACGAAGCTGCCGACGCTGACATGGCTGCGTCCCTGCCACCAGAACAGCCCAGCGAGGAAGCCGAGCGCTCCCAATGTCATCGGCAGGGCCTGCACCGCAGAGCGCCCCAAACATCTTCCGATCTGCCCCAAAGTCAGCGGCGCACGGTCCGCGTCGTCCAGCAGCATCAGCCGGGCGATATGCCGCGCCGAGTGCCACACGCAGAAGTAGACCCCCACGGCAAGAATTGCCGGTACCACCAGAAAATACGCCAGCAGCAGCGCGACTTCCCCTGCATCGCGCCGAAACGCGCCTTTGCTAAGTGTCCACGACTGCCACAAGTACGCCGCGATTGCCAGAGCCAGCACAGTCAGCCCGGCATCGCGTTCCGATCCGGTCAGCAGCCAAATTGACTTGCTCCCGTACCAGCCTAAGATGCCGCCCGCGACCTGCGCGAACGCCTGCGGATGGGCCAGCGGCGGCAAAATAATCGGCAGACCGCCGCGCACCGCCCAAATCAAAAACCGTCCCCCCACTGAGCGCGGCGCAGGCTGACCGTCAAACACCCGCAAAAAGTAAGCGTCTCCCTGCCCCCAGTGCAGCCAGGAGCAAAGCAAAAACACCATCAAAGCCGCCAGGGGGAACAAGTGCCAGAACACCAGGTACACGACCACGAGCGCGGCATAGCCGAAAACAAACAAGGCTAGGTAGCGCGGCGTCAAGCGCTTGTGCAGAATAAACAGCGGAGCGAGATGGTCCAAAGCGCCGTGCGGCAGACCCAAAAACACCAGCCCGATCACAAACGGCCAGAACTGCCAGCGAACGGCCAGAGCAGGAAAGATGCACGAAAACAGCAGGGTCGCCGCCAGCGTTAGCCAGGCGGGATAAGTCAGCCAGACCCGAAGGTTTACCGCCGCCACGGAACCAAGTGAGGCGCGGCCCGAAGCGCCGCCGCCAGGAATGGCCTGAGTGGAAGAGAGCGAAGAATTTGGAAGTCGCTGGGCCATGTGCTGGTCTCCGAAAGAAACGCCGTCAAAGCGTCCTGCGGGACACGCGAAAACAGGCGATGAAAGTAGCCGGGAAAAGCGTCCGGGTGGTCGTGCAGCGCCTGCAAAAAGATGGTATCAAAGAAGCGAAAGCGCCAAGCCGCCAGCTTTTCCCGAAAAGTGTCCAGCGTCCCGGAGTAAGCGGCGTCGGCAATTTGGCGGCACTGCTCCTGAACGCGCGTGAACGTGTAGCCGCTGGACGGCTTGGAACAGCCGCCGGCGGTGCCGATAAAAAAGACGCGCCCGTCGCGCTTTAGAAACGGCTGGGTGGTCATCGGGATGGCGCCGCCTTCTTCGCGCTGCACTTCAAACGAATGTAGAAAGTAAGCATTCGCAAGGAACGCGCTGATTTCCTGCCGGTGCTGGTCGGCAGTGATTTTCTCAGCGCTAACCGACTGAATATAGGTGTTTTCAACAAGCGCTCCTGTGGGCGAAAATGGCAGCACATACATAAAATGCAGGCCGCGCTGCTGAGAAACGCGGAAATCCATCAGCGTGCAGCGCAAAGGATCAAAAGCTGGGGAAGAAGTGCGGACAAACTGGCCGAAAAAGCGCTGGGAGAACGACAAGTCGCCGGGAAGGGTGGGGTGGGGACGGCTGTCAAACACATAATCGGCGTCCCAGGCCGCGCCGCCCGCACTGGTCACGACTGCGCGGTCTGCTTCTGCATAAAGACTTTCAATGGGACAGCCAAGCGCGAGCGTGACGTGAGAAGATCGCTGAATCTTCTCACACACGGCGGCATAAAAATCCGCGCCGCGCAGGCAAGTGTAGCCGCCGCCTGCAAGAGATTGCAAGGCCGTCCGCCCATCGCCTTGCACAACGTCCCAGCGGGGCCAGCAGTGCGCCGCAAGCCCGCTGAACGGGTGCGGTGCGGTGTCCCAAAAGCACCAAGTTCGGTCGTCGGTAAAGGCCGTCTTTTGGTCCACGACAACGATCTCGCCTGCGACGCCGCGTTCCAGCAGCGCCCAGCAAAGGCTGAGGCCCGCCGCGCCGGCTCCAATGATAACGTAGCGTTTCGCGGACATTCGCCATTTTCTAAAGACGCCTTAATTCAGCGAGGCCAGCTTGCCCAGCTCCTGCGTGTCTACTGGAACACTCAGGCCGCCGACTACCGACTGCATCGTGTCCTGCGCTTCGATTTCCGCACTTAAAATCTCAATCTCGCGCTGCAAGCGGCTTTCTGTCTTGGTCATTTCTAAAAGTGCCTGTTTTTCGTGCGGTGGGACCTGCAGAACGCTGGCAACCGCATACGAGAGATATTCCGGGTCTTGGGGAAGCTGAAGTGTGCTGAGGGTGCGCCCGGACATGGCAAACAGCGACTGCAAGTAAGTTCGGAACAGCGCTCCGACTGAATCAAAAGTTGTTTGAAGCGCGTCGGTATCGCCCTCTTCTTGAACCAGCTTCACCGAAGCGGACAGGTAAGGCTTATCGTGGAACGTGCGGGCAATGCGAAAACGGGACTCGCCGAAGACCAGAATGTTCATGCGCCCGTCGGGCAGTTCTTCATACTGGTCTATCCGGGCAAGGGTGCCGACTTGACGCGGCACCGCTTCCGCACCGATGTCCGCACCGTTCTGGATCAGCGTAATGCCGAACTGCGATTTTTCCTCGCGGCAGCGCAGGATCATTTCCCGGTAGCGCGGCTCAAAAATATGCAGCGGAAGAGGCATATCCGGGAACAAGACAACATGCAGCGGAAACAAAGGAATGTCATCATAGTTGACCATAACGATTCTCGCTATTCCGGCAGCATCGTGATATAACCCATGTCCTGCCCAAGCTGAAAAAACTCATCAGCGCTTTTCGGCACGGCATAAGAAGTTTTGTGGGCGCTGTTGTAAAGCTCAACTGCTTTTTGAGCAAACGCCAGCGGCGTTAGGGCGTTAAGGAAAAAGCCTTTCCAGCCAAGCTCTTTCGTCACCTGCGCTTTTGCCTGCGCCAGAACGTCGTCGGCATTCGGGCCGGACAGCGTTTCATCCACCTGCCGCCCGGCCACATTCATCGTCACCCGAACCTTCATTGCGCCATTATACCCAATATTTTATACCCAATACTTTGCGTCTATTTCGCTGACGCTTTGGCTTTCAGTGTGTGCTTGAACTCGTGCAGCATTTTTCTATCCGCCGTCGCCAGCGCCACCGTCGTGTCGGCGGCTCCGTAGTAGACGAAAACCCGGCCTTCTTTTTCCACCAAACCTGTTGGGAACACGACTCCCGGCTTGTCGCCGCGCATCTCGTATGGCTCCTGCGGTCCAAACACCCATTCCGTCCAGCGGCTTAGCAGCTTGCTGGGATCGTCTT
>CAXTRL010000247.1:0-5615 GCA_964246575.1 uncultured Armatimonadales bacterium | reverse complement strand
TAAAGTGCGCGAGCTGTCCAGCCTCGTCAAAGACGCCATGCAGAACGCTTACCCGCTCGACGTTCCCCTCAAAGCCGAAGTCAAATCCGGCCACAACTGGTGGGAAGTCACCCCCGTAGACGATGACGACGCGGACGAAGCACTTATGCCATAATAGGCAAGACTTGAGCAACGAGGGACACTATGGAAACCGCAGAAGAATTAACTTCACCAAGATATGAGATAGAAATCCATCGTGAGCCTGATGGCAGCTATTGGGTTGAAGCACCAGGCATGCCCGGTCTGATGACGCAGGGTGACACAATGCAGGAACTGGAAGAAAACCTTCAGGAAGCCTTTGAGGGCTGGATGCTCGCATCCGACCCAGAAATGGCAGCAAAGCTCGGCATTGTTCCTACTCCGCCGCCTTTGCAGCTTGTAGAAGAAGGCACAATGGTTCTCACTCTTGGGAACAAAGGCAGATTGCAGGTTGCGGCATGAAATCCGTCTCCGGGCGAAAGTTCTGCAAGGTATTGGAAGCACATGGCTGGAACTTGGACCGTATCAACGGAAGCCATCACGTTTACAAAAAAGAGGGAAGTTTTGTTTTGCCGACGGTTCCGGTGCATGGCAACCGTGATCTGAAGCCTGGTTTGCTCGCGAAGCTGCTGAAGCAGACCGGCCTATCGGAAAACGATCTTTAAGAACAGCTTCTCCAGCTAGGAGAAGCTGTTCTTTCTGTATAACTATGTCGCCCTCAATGTTACCACGGTTGCGCCTGCGCCGCCCTCTTCAGGACTGGCGGTGGCGTATTCGGCGACAAGCGGGTGGTCGCTGACGTATTCTTGGACGGCGCGGCGCAAGGCTCCGGTGCCTTTGCCATGCACTAACCGGGCGCGGCTGAGGCCGGCGGCATAGGCGTCGTCCAAATACTTTTCGACGTTCTGAACGGCTTCTTCGGCCCGCTGGCCTAAAAGCGTAAGCTGGGGCGTGATGCCGACGGTCTTCTCCATATTAAACGACGGCGGGGCATCGCCGTCTTTAGCGCTGACGCTGAGGTTCTCAGCGGAGCGCGGCAGCGGCGTGGATGCGGGACGCGCGGCGGGCTGGGATTTCGCTTGCTCTTTTTCGCTTCCCAGCAGCATCAGGGTAGACGGTGGGACGCTGACGCGCATCGCGCCGACCTGCACCGGAACGGTCGAGTCGCCGTCGGCGTCTTCCAGCAGCTCACCGGCCATGCCGAGAGTTATAATCCGCACCTTGTCGCCCCGGCGCAGGGGCCGGTCGGGGACCGACTCCAGCGCGGCAGGCTGGTCGGCAGACAGCTTATCTTGAATGGCAGACTGGAGATCGCTGCCGATGTTTTTGATCTTCTGGCGAACGCGCTCGGTTTGCTTGCCTTCGGTCTGGGCGCGGCGCAGCTCGGCCAGTGTATTGTCTACTTTATCCTGTGCCCGCTTGATCAAAGCCCGCGCTTCGTCCTGCGCTTTCTGGCGGCTCTCGCGGCGCAGGGCTTCCAAATTGGACAGCTCATCGGCGTAGCGGCGGCGCAGCATCTGGGCCTCGACCCGCGCCTGCTCGGCGGCGCGGCCTTCGCTGATTGCCTTGCGGCGTCCTTCTTCGAGTTCCCGCAGCAAATCGGCGGTTTCGTCGGAACCTGTCAGCGTGACGCGGGCATTGTCCAGCACCGACTCCGGCATTCCGAGGCGCCCCGCAATGGCAAAGGCATTGGACGAGCCGGGAATGCCCTGAAGCAAACGATAGGTCGGGGAAAGCGTCTGCTCGTCAAACTCGACGCTGGCGTTCTGGACGCCGTCCGTCACAAACGCATAGGTTTTTAGCTCGCCGTAGTGGCTGGTGGCAATCACGCGGGCGTCTTTGGAGCGCAGGAAGTCCAGCAAAGCGCGGGCCAGCGACGCGCCTTCGCCGGGATCGGTTCCCGCGCCGACTTCGTCCAGCAGCACCAAAGCATTACGCCGTAGGTCTTTCAAGATGCGCACGATGTTTGTGATGTGGCCGGAAAACGTAGACAGCGACTGCTGCAAGCTCTGCTCGTCGCCGATGTCGGCGAACACTTGGTCAAAGACATTCATCTCGGCCCGCGATGCCGGCACATGCAGGCCGCACTGAGCCATCAGTGTCAAGAGGCCGGTCGTTTTCAGGCTGACCGTCTTGCCGCCGGTGTTCGGGCCGGTAATCAGCAGCACTTTGTTGGCGCTTGCCCCCAGCTCAATGTCAATCGGCACCACGCTTTTTGGGTCAATGAGCGGATGCCGGGCCGACAACAGCCGGGTCAGGCCGCTTGTGTTCAGCGACGGCTCAACGGCCCGGTGGACTTCCGCTAAGCGGGCGCGGGCGGCGATAAAGTCAATCTCGCCGAGCGTTTCCATCGTGACCACCAGGCTTGCGCCGACGCGGGCGACGCTGTCAGTCAAACGGCGCAGGATGCGGGCGATTTCCTGCTCTTCCTTGATCGTGAGTTCTTTGATTTCGTTGCCGAGATCCACGACAACCTGCGGCTCCATGAACAGCGTCGCGCCCGACGACGACGTGTCATGGACAATGCCGCCGAACGCCCCCCGGTGGTCGGCTTTGACGGGAACGCAGTAGCGGTCGCCGCGCTGCACAATCACCGGGTCTTGCAGCAGGGTCCGCTGCGGCCCCGAAATAATCCCGTTCAGCCGGTCCAGCATCCGCGACGACGCCGTTTTGCGCTGGGACCGTATCCGTGCCAAATCGGGCGAGGCTGAGTCCAAAACGTACCCGTTGATGCCGATGCTGGCCCCAATCTCGGACTCCAGCGATGGGAACTGTCCTAGCGCCGCCGCCCGGTCCGCCATGATCGGGTAGTCCGTCGCGAGCTTCTGCAAAAACAGCTTCAGCGAACGTGACGCCGCTGCCGCTTCGGCGATGTCCAGCAGCCCATGCGCTTCCAAAATCGCGCCGATTTCCGCCGAGCGCACCAACGGCCGGATGTCGGAAACGCCGCCGAGCGGCAGATTGCCTTTGACGCTGATCAGAGTCCGGCACTCGGTCGTCTCGTCCAGCCGCGCCTGCACCTGCGCCAGCCAGTCCGACGGCATCACCGCTTCCGCCTTTTCCCGCCCCAACGAACAGGCCGTCTGCGCCGCAAGCTGCTTGCGGATCGCTTCAAATTCCAAAACGCGCGAAGCGTGTGTGTCTATCATTTTGCTTGTGTATCTGTTATCTTTTTAGCATCTGCTGGTGGCAGAAAAGTTGCCGCTGGCAGTACCGGGTTTACTTGAATGTTGCTGTATGTCTCAGTGTTGTCTATGCGCTTTGTTTTAATGTCGTCGTTCCCAATCGGCAGCGGCGTTGGAGACAAAACCGTGTTGGCAAAACGGTAGATCAAATGGTCCTTAACCCCTACGGTAACAAAGAAAGTGAGCGTACCGCCATTCCGCGCACGCATCACCTTTGTGACAGTCTGTACAAATACCCCGTTCAGAGTTTGTGGCGCTCCCAGTGTTAAAGACTTGATGTTGCCGCTATCCGTCAGTAGTCCATCCGGCTTCATCAAAGTAAGGCCAATGAAACTTTGCCCCTGCGTCAGAACAGCAACGGCTGCTGGTACATCTGGAGGCAGCGTCTGTTGCAGGTACTCTTTTTCGTCCGGTGCATATAAATAAAGACTTTTGCCATCAGTGAAAAACTGCCGCGTCTCGCCATACTTAGTCACGGATACGGCGGCATGATCCGGCTTCTGAAACGCCAGAGTGATCTTAATGACTCGGCTGCCAGGAAGAGAATCCGTTTTCAGCTCCGTCACTGCCTGGCACGAGTAGGAGTGCAAAGCCGCATAAACCGCTGCGCTCTGCTTCAGCATTTCCAGCGCTTTGGGATCAATTGCCGCCGGCTTCTGCGCGAACGCCGGGACAGCCAGCAGCGATACCGTGAAAAAGCCAAAAATTAAGCCGCGCGTATTACTTTCAATCCTGTTGCTCATCTGCTTAGTGTACCTTGTCCTTGCCATGAAAAGTAATTCGGGAACTAATTATAGGTACAGTGTCCTTATACTAAAAGAACACGAAAACTATGGAGAAAACTCCCATGACATACCGCCCATTTACACTCATTTCTGCGGCTTTGGCCCTCGCGCCCCTGGCCGCCGCGCACGCTGCGCCGAGCATTAACTCGCTGACGTCGGCTAATATCAAGACGCTGCAAGCGAGCAGCGAAATCGTGACCGAGAACCAGGACCAGCTCAAGACCATTGACGGCGACATTGCCCTGGCGTACCGCCTGCACCGAGGCTCAGTTGTTTATGAGCAGCCCGGCAAGCTGCGGATTGACGCCAGCATTCCGCACTTTATCAGTGGCTACTATGTCGTCAACGGCAACCAAAAGCTGACCGTTGCGCCGTTTGTTCATAAAGTCCAGGATACCACCGGCGCACCCGGCAAGCGGCAAACGCTGATGGACTTCGGCTTTATCCCGCCGGAGCTTCTCGCCGACTACAATGCGACGTTTCTGCGCCGCGAAGCCGGCCTGCTGTGCTTCCAAATCCAGCCGAAGCAGCCCGGCGAAACGGAAAAAGACTTGGTCTGGATTGACCCCAAGACACACATCACCACGCAGAGGTATAATTACGGGCGTGACGGCAAACTGACCAAGATTTTGCGCTACGTCAACCCGGTGCAGATCGCACCCGGCATTTATGTCCCGACCCGCGTTGAGTTGTATAACACGCAAAACAAGCTGGCGGGCGCGACGGTGTACCAGAATATCCGCGTCAACCAGCCGGTAAGCGAGTCTCTGTTCAAGATTTGAAGTCGCTGTTCAAGATTTACCGTGCACGGCGGCGTTGAAAAGACAGAAAGGGCGAACACAAGGTTCGCGCCCTACATTATCTGATCTCACCGCGTGGGGGCGAACCTTGTGTTCGCCCTACTCGTTTTGTGTCGGCCCTACTTGCCCCGTGCTCGCCCTCGTTTCTTCTCTGCATTGTGTATAATGTCTTTATGACCTTCCCCGATGCGCTTGCGCCGCTCAAGCACCCGACATTCTCTTCCCGCACTGCCGATCGCGCCGCCGTCATTCTGTTAGTCGTCCTGACGCTGTTTCGCTTTTGGTACGACGCCCAGCATGAGCTTTTGCAGGACGAAGCGTACTACTGGCAATGGTCGCGCCATCTGGACTGGGGATATTACGATAATACCCCGCTGATGGCTCCCGTCATACGCCTTTTTACGTTTCTTCTGGGAACAAGCGAGCTGGGAGTCCGGGCCGGCGCGACCGTCTGCTCTTTGATTGCGGGCGGCTTCATCTATGTTTTGGCAAAGCGGCTGCTGGGGCCAGCCGTGGCGCTGGCTGCTGTGGTGCTGGCGAATGTCGCGCCGCTGTTCGCGGCAGGGTCGGTGATTATGACCCAGGACCCCGTTCAGCTTGCGCTGTGGGCCGCCGCGCTGTACGTCGTGCAGCGGGCGCTGACGGACAGGCCGCGCTGGTGGATCGGCGCGGGCATTTTGGCGGGCCTGGCGGCCCAGGCCAAGCTGAATGCGCTGCTGCTCCTGCCCAGCATCTTTTTGTACATCCTGCTGTCGCCATCCATGCGGCAGCGGTGGCTGCGCCGCCCGGAGCCGTATGGGGCCGGTGTCATTGCGCTTGTCCTGCTG
>CAXTRL010000246.1:0-5642 GCA_964246575.1 uncultured Armatimonadales bacterium | reverse complement strand
CTGTGGCGTTCCGCAAGGAAAAGTTTGTGCCGTTTGGCGGGCCGAACGGCGGGGATGGGGGCAAGGGCGGCGATATTTATATCGAGTCCGACTCGAACCTATCCACGCTGCTGGACTTCCGGTATCAGCGCAACTATGAGGCCGAGCGCGGTATTCACGGCACGAGCCGGGACATGCACGGCAAGAACGCAGGCGACTTGACCCTAAAAGTGCCGGTGGGAACGACCGCGACGGATGCAGGCACCAATCGCATCATTGCGGACTTGACCAAGCACGGCGAAAAGGCGCTGGTGGCGCGGGGCGGGGAAGGCGGGCGCGGCAACGCGCATTTTGCAAACTCTACCCATCAAGCGCCGAAGTTTGCCGAGAACGGCGAGCCGGGCGAAGAAAAACAAATCAAGTTGGAACTCAAGCTGCTGGCGGATGTCGGGCTGATTGGCTACCCGAATGTCGGAAAGTCTACCCTGATTGCCGCGCTGTCTGCTGCGAAGCCCAAGATCGCGGATTACCCGTTTACGACGCTTGTGCCGAACTTAGGGGTCGTGCGGGTGGATGATGAGCGGACATTTGTGATCGCAGACATTCCGGGGCTGATTGAAGGCGCAAGCGAAGGGGTCGGGCTTGGGCATCAATTCCTGCGCCATGTCGAGCGGACGCGCCTTCTGTGCCATTTGATTGACGTGTCGGACACGTCGGGGCGGGACCCGATGGACGACTACGCGATTATCAACCGGGAGCTGGCGAACTATAACGAAGAGCTGGCCCATCTGCCGCAGGTGATTGTGCTGAACAAGTCGGACATTGCCGACCCGGAAATAGTGGAAATGCTGCGGGCGGAATTCGCCGAAGAAGACAAGCCCGTGTTTGTCGTGTCTGCCGCGACGCGCTCCGGCTTGGAGCCGCTGGTGTACCATCTGGCCCAGCGGCTGGCCGAGATGCCGCTGCCGCCGCCGTTTGATGACGGCATTGTACGGATCACGCCCGAGACCATCAAAGGCCGCCGGACTGACCGTCGCTGGGAAGCTTCCTATGATGCCGCTAATCAAGTGTATGTCGTGGCAGGCGCAGGGATTGAGCGGCTGATCGCCATGACCCAGTTGTCCAACGACGACGCGGTCAGCCGCTTGCAGCGGACACTGGAAAAGACCGGCATCATCAACAAGTTGCGGACGCTGGGCGCATCCGAAGGCGACACGGTTCGCATCGGCAAGGCCGTCTTTTCCTTCTTTGACGAAGACGCTTTAGACCAGCCGGCGGAAAAAGCGATTGAGGAAGTGTAGCCATACCTATTCCGAAAATGGTGATTAAAGTTGGCACCAGCACCCTGACGCGCGGCGGCGGGCCGCCGGACACGGCGTATATCGCGGATTTGGCGGGCCAGGTTGCCGCCCAGCTTGACCGGGGGCGCAGCGTGGTTCTGGTGTCGTCGGGGGCGATTCGGGCAGGCATGGACAAGCTGAACTTGCCGGGACGCCCGCGCTCCATCCCGCAGAAGCAGGCGGCGGCGGCCATCGGACAGGGGCTGCTGATGCACACTTACGCGGAAGCGTTCGCCCAGTTCGGCGTTCCCGTCGCCCAGATTTTGCTGACCCGCGAAGACTTGCAGGACCGCAGGCGCTACTTGAACGCCTGCAATACGTTTGAAGCGCTGCTTGCCCACCGCGTCGTGCCGATTGTCAACGAAAACGACACGGTTGCCGTGGATGAAATCAAGTTCGGCGACAACGACACGCTGGCCGCGCTAGTGGCGTCTCTCATTGAAGCCGAAACGCTGCTGCTGCTGTCTGACGTAGCTGGCTTGTATGACCGTGATCCGACGACTGACCCCAATGCAAAACTCATTCCCCGTGTGGAAACCGTAGACCGTGCCCTAGAACAAAGCGCGGGTGGGGTGCGGACGTTGATGGGAACCGGCGGCATGGCGACGAAAATCCAGGCTGCCAAAATCTGTGCGAACACGGGTGTCCGCATGTTCATTTCTGATGGACGCCGCCCCAATGTCGTATCCGATACGCTGAGCGGCGACTGCGGGACGGAGTTTGTCCCCAAGCCAAACCGCCTGCGCTCTCGCCAGCGCTGGATTGCGTATGGGGTTGCGCCGAAAGGCACCTTGACTGTGAACGACGGCGCAAAGCAGCGCATCACGGCCGGCGGCAGCAGCCTCCTTCCTGCCGGGATTACGCAGACTTCCGGCCATTTTGCCGCCGGAGACTTGGTGATGCTGGCTGACCAAAGCCACGCCGCGTTCGCCCAGGGGTTCGTCAACTACAGCCAGGCTCAGATCGCCAAAATCATGGGCTGCCGGACTGACGAAATCCTGCCCCGCCTCGGCGTTAAGCCCAGCGATGAAGTCATTCACCGGGACAATCTCGTGCTGGACCTATGAGATTGCTTACATCTACTCTTGACATCGTTTGCTCGTTCGGTTAGAATAACTGCCATGAGTAGCGAGGCCATTAAGGAAGTCGAAGACAAAGGGCAGGCGGCAAAAACAGCGGCCCAAACGCTTGCAACTGCCGGTACAGGCGCAAAGAACGCGGCGCTGACGGCAATGGCGGAAGCGCTCGGTGCACACCAAGACGCTGTCCTTGACGCTAACCGTGAAGACCTTGCGGCTGCTAGGGACAGCGGCCTGGCAGCGCATTTAGTGGAGCGCCTGACACTCAGCCCCAAGCGCATTGCCGAGATGCAGGCAGGGCTGCGGCAGGTGGCCGCGCTGCCCGATCCCATTGGGACCGTGCTGTCCGGCTGGCGGCGCCCGAACGGCCTGCAAATTACCAAGACGCGTGTGCCTCTCGGCGTCATCGGCATCATTTACGAAAGCCGCCCTAACGTCACGGTAGATGCCGCCGCCCTTTGCCTCAAATCCGGCAATGCCGCCCTGCTGCGCGGCGGCTCGGAAGCCATCCATTCCAACATCGCACTTGCTTCCATTTTGCAGGAGGCTCTCGGAGCCGCCGGCCTGCCGCAAGCTGCCATTCAGCTTATCCAAAGCACGGACCGCGCTGCGGCGCGGCGCTTGATGACAGGAAACGGCTTTGTAGACTGCCTGATTCCACGCGGCGGCGCGTCGCTGATTAAGACCGTAGTTGAAAACGCCACTGTTCCCGTGATTGAAACAGGCACCGGCAATTGCCATATCTATGTAGACAAAGCCGCTGATTTTCAAATGGCGGCTGAGATTGTTCTAAACGCCAAAACGCAGCGTCCGTCGGTCTGCAACAGCGCTGAAACGCTGCTCGTGCATTCAAGGATTGCCGCCGAGTTCCTGCCGATTCTTGATCCTCAGTTGGCGCAAGCCGGCGTCGAGATACGCGCTGATCCCTGTGCCCGTGCTTTCTTGCCTGCCGCTATAAGTGCTGCCGAAGAAGATTGGTACACTGAGTATAACGCGCTGATACTGGCCGTCAAAGTCGTAGACAGCCTGGACGACGCAATCAGCCATATCAGCGCCTACGGAACGCACCATTCCGAGGCAATTGTGACCGAAGATTACGCCGCCGCCCAAGAGTTCACGGACCGGGTAGACAGCGCGGCAGTTTACGTCAATGCGTCTACGCGCTTCACCGACGGCTTTGAGTTCGGATTCGGCGCGGAGATCGGTATTTCCAACCAGAAGCTCCATGCGCGGGGGCCAATGGGACTGGAAGAGCTGACCACCTACAAATACATCGTGCGCGGCAGCGGACAGATTCGCGAGTAGGTTTATGCAGCGGCTAGGCATTATGGGCGGCACGTTTGACCCGATCCATTATGGGCATCTGCTGATGGCGGAAGAAGCGCAGCAAGCGTTCGCGCTGGATGAAGTCGTGTTCGTGCCGAACGGGCGGCCCGCACACAAGAACGCCTATGGAGTCAGCTTGCCGGAAGATCGCTATGCTATGACGCGCCTGGCGACAGAGTCCAATCCGTGCTTTTCCGCATCGCGCATTGAGATTGATCGTCCTGGGCTATCTTATACGATTGACACGCTGCGTAGCTTTCGGGCTATGTACCCGGTACTGGAACAGCTTCACTTTATCACAGGCGCTGACGCTGTTCTAGAGATACTGACCTGGCATGAGTACGACCATCTCGTGAATGAGTGCCGGTTTATTGCGGTAACCCGACCTGGCTTTGTGCTGGAGCGGCTGTCGGAAATCACCGATGCCGAGTTTTTGAAGCACGTTTCTTTTCTGCCAATCCCTGGCTTGGAGATTTCGTCCACCGACATTCGGCAGCGGGTGCGTGAAGGGCGCAGCATCAAGTACCTGACACCGGAACCTGTGGAAGCTTATATCAAGCAGCAAGGCTTGTACCGCTTACCGCCCGCAGAGTGATAACATAATGCCCGAAGAATGTGAACCACAACTGTCGCTGGCCCGGCGTCAGCTTGAAGCCGTGCAGCAGGTGAGCGCCGCCCTGTATTCCATTACCGACACCAGCGCTCTGCTGCGGCAGGCATTGGAAACGAGCATGGAGGTCGTGGATGCTGACGCCGGCTCGATTTTGCTGCACAACGCCACGGAAAACACGCTTGTTTTTCGCCACGCGATTGGCCCGGTCGCCGGCAGCCTAGTCGGCACAAGCCTGGACTTGTCCCTCGGCAAAGGAATTGCCGGGCAGGTCTTTGCGTCGGGGCAGGGGCGCTTGACGCCCAATGTGGAAGCCGACGCCGACCATGTCGGCACGGTGGACGCCCGAACCGGCTACCAGACGCGGTCGCTGATGACGGTCCCGCTGCACACGCGCGGCGGTGCGCCGCTCGGCGTGATCCAGCTTGTCAACAAGCATGTGGGCGCGTTTGACGCCGCCGACATGGCGGTGATCGAGATTGTCAGCAGTTTGGTGACCATGAGTGCCCAGAACGCCCTGCTGGCCCGCGAAGCTAATCTGGCCGCGATTGCCCGCTCGGTCGGCGAGATCAGCCATGACATCGGCAATATGCTCACCCATGTCCTGCCGTATGTGGAAACGCTGGAAGGCTATATTGAGGATGTTCGGATGGAGAAGCCGAACGCGCTGGAAGAGCTGGAAAGCTTTTATAAGGAAGTCCGTCTCAGCGTTGCCGAAGGGGTGGGGCAGGTCACAGCGCGGACCCGCGAGATCGCAAGCGCGTTAAAGGGCGAAGTCGCCCCGCTGGACTTCAAGCCGGGCTGCCCGTTCGAGACAGCCCAGCGCGTCGCAAACTCGCTGGCCGGTGCGGCGGCTCTGGCCGGCATCACACTCCGCGCTGAAGGCGACACGAAGATGCAAGCCGTCTTTGACAGCGCACGCCTTTACAACGCTTTATTTAATCTCGTCAACAACGCGCTGCCGGAAACGCCGCCCGGCGGCTCCATCACCCTCTCTGTCGCGCCTGACCCCGACCCGGCGTACTACACCGTTGCCTGTGCAGACACCGGCGCCGGAATGCCGCCGGAAGTCCGCGCCAAGCTGTTCACCGACGCCGCGTATTCCACAAAGCCCGGCGGAACCGGCCTCGGCACCCGCATCGTCCGCCGCATCGTCGAGCAGCACCGGGGCCGCCCGTTGGTGCAAAGCGAACCGGGGCAGGGGACTACTATCACTCTCAGGCTGCCGAAAAATCCAACCATATAGGAGCAATGAAAGAACCCGGCACTGGAAGTGCCGGGCTACTCTTGAATGGAAGTGTCTGCGGG
>CAXTRL010000245.1:0-5643 GCA_964246575.1 uncultured Armatimonadales bacterium | reverse complement strand
GAGTTCGCCGTCCGCGAAGTGCGCGTCAGCAGCGAGTCGCCCTGCTGCGGCATGACCTTTCTTGCAGCGGAAATCAAGCAAAAGACCGGTGCTCTGGTCGTTGCTCTGCGCCCGGTTTCTGAAGACCGCCGCTTCTTCCCCAACCCGCCGGACGACCGGCGCATCCATGCCGGCGACGTTCTCATTGCCATCGGCTCCCCGCAGCAGCTTGGGCGGTTCGCCGCCCTGCTCAAGCCGGGGTAAGCGCCGCGTCCAGCAGGGACCGAAGCGCCCGGTAATCCGCCTCCTGCGCGGCGTGGCTGCGCCCGGTGGGGCTGACCACAACTTGCGGCGAAGGATGATACAGCGGAAACAGCGTAGTGCCGTTCCAAGCGACTGCCGTGGCGGCGTGTTCCCGGAGCGTGTAGGTGTGAGGACAAATCAAATGCAGCGCCGCCAGCGCTTTTGAGCCAAGCGTTGCGATGACCTGCGGCTGCACCACGTCAAGCGTTCGTAATAAAAACGAAGAACACGCGCGAAGCTCTGCCGCCGACGGCGGGGCGTTCGTTCCGCGCTCGGAACGCGGGTTGCACAGCGCGGCGTTAGTGACGAACACGTCTTCGCGGGACAACCCGGCGGCGGTCAAATAGCGCAGGAAGTTCCGGCCTGACGCATCCCCCGTCAGCGGCACACCGCCCTTGTCGCCGCCAAATCGCCCCGGCGCTTCGGCGATAAACAGCACCCGCGCCGAAAGCGGCCCATTAGCGGGCGACAACACCCGCCGCCGCCCTTCCATGCGCGGGCAGGCCCGGCAGGACTGGGCGTCGTGGACCAGCGCAAAGAAACGTGCTTCGGCCTCCACGCTGCCGCTCAAACCGCGAATGTTCAAAGCTCCAGCTTGTCGAAGCGGCCTGCGCCGGGGTCCAGCACGTTCTGAAGCACCTGGTAGGCTTCTTCCACTTTCTGCAAAATCATCTGCGACTCGGACTGCTCGATGGAGCCGTTCGGGAAGCGCGACGGGGCGCACCGCTCCCGCAGCTTGTTGACGGCGGTTTGGACCGTCAAATAGTCGGAGCCGTTAGAGACGCCGATAATCTTGTACGCGGTCTGGATCGGGTCGGCTTTGCCGGGCGCTGTTTGACCGGCAGGCGCGGCTTCATGCCGGGCGGCGGTCTTGCCCCGCGCGGCATTGATCTTGGCCTGAGCGCGGGCCATGGGGTCGTCGCTTGCAGACAAGCCCGCCTGAATATCGCTGCGGTCCAGCGCCTTTGTCAGCTCTTCCTGGGCGCTGTCGCTGATGTCCGAGATGCGGCCTTTAGCGTCATTGAGGTAGGTTTTCGCGAGGCGGAGTGACCGCCCAAGTAAATCGCTCATAGTTGTTGGGTATGCCGAAATGCACCGGCACTGGAAGTGCCGGTCTACTGTTAAGTGAAAGTGTCTTCGACACTGAAGATTAGGATAAACCTTACGCCAATAGCATTCAGTCCCGCAGGGACTTTCACACAACAGTAGACCGGCACTTCCAGTGCCGGTTTCTTCTATGCCGCCCCGCCGCTGCCGCCGACGCGGGCTTCGAGTTCCTGAAGCTGACGGTCAATGTCCGATGCACCGGCTGCGGTCGTGGGTTTTACCGAGGCGCTGGGCTGGGGTGCGGAGCCGAGGCCAAGGCGCTGCTCCATTTGGGCAAGCTCCGTGTCGGCATTGGTGGAAGCCTGGATATCGTCCAAACCCGCCAGCTTTCCGCTGAGGCTTTCGCGGGCCAGCTCTGTTCGGGCCTGGCCTTCCGATCGGGCGTTGGAGATCTTGGCGGCGGCCCGGTCAAACGCCTGGTCGGTGCCGTCAGCGGACATGCCTTCCAGCGCCTTGTTCATCGAGTTTTCGATCTGGGCCTGCTTCCACTGGGCTTTCATAGATAGCGCTTGGGCGGTCTTGGCCCGGATGCGCTCTTCCTCGCGCCGCATGGCCTGCTTCACGGCGTCGGTCGTTTCCAGCGCTTGCTGAAGCGAGGCTTTTGTGGACGTCAGTGTGCCGTCGTACTGGCCTTTTTCCACAAGCAACTGGCGGGCCAGCTCGCGGTCGCCGTTTTTGAGGGCAAGCTCGGCTTTCGCCTGCAAATTGTCCACCATCTTTTGAGTCTGGTCTACCAGCGCCTGCAAATTGTTCTTTTGCGTGATGGCCTGGACGGCGCGTTCTCGGTTCTTGGCCTGCGCTTCGCGCATTTCCTGCTGGGCCTGCTGAAGCAAAATCTCCGGGTCTTCAAGCTGGTCAAGCTTGAACCCAAGCAAACCCTTCATATAGCGCATAATTCGACTGAGCATGGACGTTTCCCCTCCGCAAAAAGCTTTCAAAAAGGCGTTCTGTTTGTTATGACACGCAAGCGAGCAAAAAGTCGCACCATTTTTAGTGCTGGCTTTTCTTATTATATCCGACAGTGGGAGCTTTTTCACCAAAAAGCGCCGCCGGGTATAATCGGATTATGGCAATGACTAACGAAACAATCTGTGCGCTGGCGACGCCGCCCGGCACAAGCGGCATCGGCGTGATTCGGGTCAGCGGGCCGCAAGTGTTCGCAGTCGTGGACACCGTGCTGCGCCGCCCGAAATGCGCGGTGGGTCAGGGCCACACGCTGCATCGAAGCGCAGTTCTTGACGCGGACGGCGCTGTGCTGGATGACGTTCTGCTGGCGATTTTCCGTGCGCCCCGCTCGTATACGGGCGAAGATGTGGTTGAAATCTCCGCCCACGGCAGCCCGCTCGTTTTGGGCCAAATTCTGGCCCGGCTGCTGGCATCGGGAGCGCGTTCAGCCCGGCCCGGCGAGTTCACCCAACGGGCATTTTTGAATGGCAAAATGGACTTGGCCCAAGCCGAAGCCGTATCTGATCTGATTTCGGCACAGACGACCCAGGCGCAGCGATTGGCCCGGCATCAAAGCGAGGGGCGTCTCAGCCAAGCCGTCACCAGCATACGCAGCGGCATTCTCGGCGTTCTGGCCCAGATTGAAGCGTCCATCGACTTCCCGGAAGAAGTCGGCGAGCTGAAAAGCGCCCAATGCGAACACGAGCTTGCAGAAGCGCAGAAGCAAATTGCAGATTTGCTGGCAACTGCCGACGCGGGGATTATCACCCGCGAAGGCATCAGCGTCGTGCTGGCGGGGCGGCCCAATGTCGGCAAATCGTCGCTGCTGAACGCGCTGCTTCGGAGCTGCCGGGCCATCGTCACGGCGGTTCCCGGCACGACGCGCGACGTTTTGGAAGAAACGCTCAATTTGAGCGGCATTCCCCTGCGGCTTTCCGACACGGCTGGCCTGCGCGAAACAAACGATGAAGTGGAACAAATTGGGGTCGCCCGCACCCGTGACGCTCTGGAAAAAGCCGACTTAGTTCTTCTCGTGCTGGACGCCGGGGCAGGTGAAACCCTCGAAGACGCTGCTCTGCGTCAGTCCATCATTGACCGTCCGCATCTGGTTGTCTGGAACAAGTGGGACTTGTCGACAGGCACCGTTCTGGCGGATGGCAGCGTGGCGGTGTCCGCGCTTTCCGGCTGGAACTTGGAGGCATTAGAAGCCGCAATCACGCAGAAAACGCTCGGCGGCTCTGGCGGGGCCGAAAGCGCATCCGTCACTCATGCGCGGCACAAGCAGGCGCTCCAAGCCGCGTCCAGCCAGATTGCCGATGCCGCAGAGTCTTTGCATTCCAGCCTGCCCGCCGATTTTGCTTCCATTGATTTGCGGGGCGCGTTGAACTCGCTCGGTACGATCACGGGCGAAACGGCGACGGAAGACGTCATCGCAGAAATATTTTCACGATTTTGCATTGGCAAATAGTTTGGGCGTTTCATTTGCGTTTTTGCTGGGCATAACGAGAATGTTGAACACAACCAAATACCGACAACTTTATACTGCCGCACAACTCCATAAAGACAACCGAATAACGACAATTAAATAGCGAGACTAAAACTAAACATAGCAAACAAACAGGCGGCTCCCGAAAGGGAGCCGCTTTTAATTTGTCAGCCTTCCACGGAATAAATTCCGCGGCTGAATAGCCTTCGGCTGATACGAAGTAATGCGTTCCGACGCATATTGTCCTGGGGACAACAGAAAAGCCAGCCACCATACACATTCTTCTGTCCGCAGGACAGCCGGCGCGGAGCGCCCTTCACCCCAATAAAGCCCTAGCCACGGAATTTATTCCGTGGCATCGCGTGAGGTTCTAGCCTTCCAGCTCTTCCTCCGCTTCCTGTTTTTCTTCTTCGGCAGACGGCGGCTCCGGCGGCTGGGGGATGCGCTTGTTTTCGGCGTCCTCCACCTCCACGGCACCGTAATAGGCCACCGGACTGCCGACGCGCAAGGCCCAGCCCTGGTCGCCGTAGCTCCAGTGCCACCATTCCCCAACGTAATTGGTCAGGCCCGTGGACTCCATCGCGTCTATCAGCAGCAAGCGGTTGGACCGGGCTGCGTCCGACAGCTTCCCGGCATAAGTCGGCGCAGTCGCCCAAAAATTATCGCCGGAACCGAAGTCCAGCGGCTCACCGTTCGGGCCTTGGATGCCAACGTCTAAAGCCCCGCCGGTCGTGTGCGGGGGTGGGGAAGGGTCGTCAGGCGGGGCGACCATGCGGTTCAGCATCCGTGCCAGCGTTGCCGGAGGCCATTCCGGGTGCTTTTCGGACATGTCTTTGGTGACGTTCTCCCGAATGCCGCGCTGCATCTCAATCGTCCGTAAGCAGGTTCCGATTGTGAGAATGTGTCCTTCGGGCAGCCGCTCCTGCACTTGGTTGACTTTCCGCGCAACGGTTTCCCTCAGAAACGGCAGGCAGCCGGGCCGGAGTATGACCGACGGACTAAATTCGCGCATGTCTACCAGCGGCTCACCGGCGTCGCGGATCGGAACGGCTCGCAGCGCTTTCAGCGGCTCGCCGAATGAGCGCAGATCAAAGCGCTTGTCAAAACTTGGTTTTTCTTGTGTAGGTTTTTCAGAGTGAGGCGGACGCGGCATAGCAGGCAAAGTCTCCAATATATACGATGTGTGCGGGTCCAACCATGTTCACCGAAGCGTCTTCGCCCGGCCAGGTGATCCGCAGTGTTCCGCCTTTGGAAACAATGTCGGTCGGCGTATTAAAGTCCGTGTACCCATTCAGGACAGCCGCAACACCCACAGCGCACGCTCCCGTGCCGCAGCCCAATGTTTCGCCCGCGCCCCGCTCCCAAATGCGAACGGCAACTGCGCCGTGTCCTGTCGGCGTCGCCCACAAAACACTGGTACGCTCTGGGAACAGCGGGTGGTTCTCGATTTGCGGCGACACGCGCTGAAAAGTTTCCTCGTCCGGCTGCGTCCCGAAGATGACCGTGTGCGTGCTGCCCGTGTTGACCGTCGTAATCACGAACGTCTCGCTGTCCACCGCCAATGGGTACTGGATAATCCGCGCCTCGGCTGGCGCATCAAACGGCAATCGTTCCGGGGCAAACTGCGGCACGCCCATATCTACGCCGAAGCTTGCCGAGCGTCCGTCTTCGCTGACTTCCAGTGCCTTCACGTCCCGAACGCCTTCTTTAGTCGCCACCGTGAACTGGGTTCGGCCTCCGAGCCACCCCGCCCCGTGCGCCCAAAGGCTGACGCAGCGCAGGCCGTTCCCGCACATGTCTTCCGAGCCGTCCGGGTTAAACAT
>CAXTRL010000244.1:0-5674 GCA_964246575.1 uncultured Armatimonadales bacterium | reverse complement strand
TCTTGCCCGATTGGGGCAGGCCGATCAAACCGACTTTCATACAGTGCCTTTCAAGAATAATCTAAATGGACAGTAACTTGAAAGCTATTGTACCTTGTTTTGTGAGAAGAAGGGCTGAGTGTAGGGGCGAAGCTTGTCTTCGCCCTCCTACAACTGGGGGCGAACACAAGGCAAAGGGCGAACACAAGGCAAAGGGCGAACACAAGGTTCGCCCCTACGCGGCTGAAATATAGGTCAGCGGGGGAAAATGCGGTCAATCGTGTGGGTGACAATCAGGGCCGTAGTCAGACCCCACAAGAGGACATTGATCAGCATGGGCCTGTCTTCAACCAAGACCGCGTCCGGCGACTCGCCAAGCGAATGCCGGTGCATCAGATACAAGTAGCGGAAAATGCCGTAGATAACAAAAGGGATTGTCAGCATCAAGAAATGGTGGGTCAAGGCCATCGGCGAATTGACCGTGTACAAAGAATAGGACATCAGCGACACGGACGTGACAATGACAATCATCTGGTCGAGCAGCGCGGGCGAGTATTCTTCCAGAATGCGCCGCGTTCCCGGTATTCCCGACAACTGCACCGAAATCAGCTCCGCCCGGCGCTTGGACAGGCCGAGAAACAAGGCCAGCATCAGCGTACACAAAATCAGCCAGGGGGAGATGCCGACATTGATCACAAACGCGCCGGCGACGGCTCGGAACACAAAGCCGGCAGCCAGCACCAAAACGTCCAAAATAACAATGTGCTTGAAGCGGAACGTGTACCCCAGCGTCACGACGAAATACAGCAGCGCAATCGTGCCGAACTTTGCGCCCAGCGCAAACGCGCCGATGAGGCCCACCACTCCCAGAACAGCGGCGGCGGAAAGCGCCAGCGCCGGAGACAGCTCGCCGGACGCAATCGGACGGCGGCGTTTTTTTGGATGCCGCCGATCACTTTCCCGGTCCGCCAGATCATTGATCAAATAAACGACGCTGGAAAGCGCGGAAAACAAAACAAAGGCTAGGCCAACGTCCGCAAACTGCCTCGCCGTATGGTGCTGGTCCAGAGTAAACAGCAAGCCGGCGAATAGCAGTAGGTTCTTGACCCACTGCTTCGGACGCAGGGAAACCAGCAGCGCTTTGACCGGTCCCCGGCGCGGCGGCAGGGGGACGGCGGGAAGGTCTTCGCCTGGCAAGTTTTCAGCCGACGGCAAATTTTCGGGCGAAGGCATTTCGGAGATCGCCATGGTCTTGGGTCTTTCTTGAGCGCTCGATTTGTTTTATTTCTTCCAGCCTACTCGTTCCGTTCGGGCGGCGTTTGCCCGCCCGGCTGCTGCGGGAAACCAGGTCCGCCCGGCTGCGGGAAGCGCGGCCCATTGTCAGGCGGGGTGTTGTCTTCCTCAGCGTTATCTGCCGGAGCAGGCGCTGCGGCTGCCGCCGGCGTGGGGGGAAGCGCAGCAAGCTGCATTTGTCCGATAAAGAAGACGCCGAACTGATTTCCGGTGATCGTGACGCTTTGGAGCTGCTCACTGCCGCCTGCCCCGAACTTCAGCGATGCCAGCGGGACATTGACGCTGTACCAGCCGGTTCCGGCCACCGGGTCGGCGGTTTCCGGGATTGCCTGCACGATGTCCGCTTTGCGCCCATCGGCCAGCGTGAACTCTAGGCGCAGTTTGGTAATCAGCGGGATCAGCGGCGCGGCGGCACTCGCTCCACCGCCGCGTCCTCCTCGCCCCTGGCCCCCACGACCGCCAAATCCGCCTGGGTTGCCGCCTGGGCCTCCGAAGCCGCCCTGACCACCGCCACTAAAGCCGCCGCGCCGTCCGCCGCGCCCACCATAACCACCGGGCGTGTTCTGCGGCCCTCCGGGCACAGTCGCGCCGGGAATAGCCTGCGGGTCATAATGCAGGGTCACCGGACCGCGCTGAAGCGTGACTTGGAACATGCGCCCGCTGCCGGACAGGGCGACAGGCGTCGTGAAATTAACTTTCGCGCCTTGATACAAGTCAAGCGTCGTCACTTTCAGCGAGTGGCCGCCGGCCAAAAACAAATCCGTGCTGTCTTCCACGCTGCCGCCGCCCCAGTCGCCAACGGAAAGGTTGTCCTGAGCCAGCGTTCTGCCGCTATAAAGCGCTACCGGCGGCGAAGCGGGCGGCGCGGCAAAGACCGACATCGCCGCGCCGAAAGTGCAGGCGCTAAAAAGCAGTGCAGGCACAAAGATTTTCTTCATTGTAGGGTTCCTAATCGGAAACAAAGTTAAACACTGGAAATCAATGGATGTCACGAATATGGATGCGCTCAATGCGCGAGGCGCGGCCCGTCTTGTCGTCTACATCGGCGACAATGCCGCACAAAACGACCGGGCCTTCGGCGACTTCGTAGCGGTTCGGCATCTGAGAAACGAACCGCTGCACGCTTTCATGGGGATTCATACCCAAAATTGAGTGCTGCGGCCCGACCATGCCGACATCGGTGATAAACGCCGTGCCGCGCGGCAGAATTCGCTCGTCTGCGGTCTGGATATGTGTGTGAGTTCCAACCACCACGCTGGCCCGGCCATCCAAATACCAGCCCATCGCGTTCTTTTCGGAAGTGGCTTCGGCGTGGAAATCAAAGAACGAGACGTGAGTCTTGCCGCGAAACGACTCCAAAATCGTATCGGCTAGCCGGAACGGGTCGTCAAGCGGCTCCATAAATGCCCGGCCCATCAAGTTCGCTACGCCGACCCGTCCGCCGCCGCTGCGGCAAAGGAAAATGCCGGACCCCGTGCCGGGCGTTCCGGCGGGGTAATTGGCGGGACGCAGCAGGCGCGGCTCATGGTCCAAATAGTCTATAATGTCGCGCTTGCTCCACGTGTGGTTGCCGAGGGTAATCACATCTACGCCGCAGCCGAAGAACCGGCGTGCAATCTCCGGCGTAATGCCGAGGCCCGCCGCCGAGTTTTCGCCATTAGCGATCACAAAATGCGGCAGGTACATCTCGTTCAGCGTCGGCATCATGGTTTGGACGGCATCTCTGCCGGCTTTTCCTACAATGTCCCCGAGCATCAGTATTCGCACAATAGTCAGCCATTTTTTCTAAGAACAAGCATCTGGGGATTCTGACTCCAAAGAGTTGCCGTCAAGATCGCAAAAGTCGTAAGATATTGCAAAAGTCGTAGGATAAGGAAAGCAGCCGGGTCATACATGTATCCGCCAAAACCGCAGACGAGGCCGGCGCAAAGAATGTTCCTACTTTGCATAGTTAACGGCGCGGGTTTCCCGGATGACCGTCACTTTGATTTGGCCCGGATAATCCATCTCTTCTTCGATCTTTTTGGCCGCGTCATACGCCAGTTTGTGTGCGGAAGCATCGTCGACAATCTCCGGGCGCACCATCAGGCGAATTTCGCGGCCTGCCTGCACAGCATAAGTTTTCTCCACGCCGGGGAACGAGTCGGCCAGCGCTTCCAGTTTTTGCAGGCGCTTAACATAGCTTTCCAGCATTTCGCGCCGTGCGCCGGGCCGTGCGGCGGAAATGGCATCGGCAAGCTGGACAATCACGTCTTCCACCGTATCCATCGGAATTTCTTCATGATGTGCCCCGGCGGCATGGGCCGCTGCCGGACTTTCGCCGTACCGCAGCATCAGTTCTTGGGACAAAAGCGCATGCGGCACTTCCGAGTCGGGAACCACTTTGCCGAGATCATGCAGCAGAGACGCCCGCTTGGCAATCGTGACATTCGCGCCGAGTTCAGCCGCAATACTGGAGCCGATATGGCTGACTTCAATGGAGTGATCTAATAAGTTCTGCCCGTAGGACGTTCGGTAGCGCATCCGCCCCAGCAGCCTCACGATCTCCGGGTGCAGGCCGGTGACGCCCGATTCCATGACCGCACGCTCCCCGGCCACGCGCAGGCTTTGCTCGACTTCTTCCTGGGCTTTGGCGACGGTTTCTTCAATGCGCCCCGGATGGATGCGCCCGTCTAGGATCAGCGCGGTTAGGGCCAGCCGGGCGACTTCGCGCCGGACCGGGTCAAACGACGACAAGACGACGGCTTCCGGCGTGTCGTCTATAATGACATCTACGCCGGTCAGGGTCTCAAACGCCCGGATGTTGCGGCCTTCGCGCCCGATAATCCGGCCTTTCACATCTTCCGACGGCAGCGGCACGACCGACACGGTGGTTTCCGAGACATGGTCGGCAGCGATCCGCTGAATGGCCGTCGCAATGATCGAGCGGGCGCGTTTCTCGCCTTCGGCGCGGGCTTCGCTTTCGATTTGCATGACAAGACGCGCCAAGTCATGCCGGGCTTGGTTCTCGACGTCCTTCATCAGAACTGCCCGCGCTTCCTCAGCGCTCAGGCCGGCGATGCGGGCAAGCTCAATCCGCTGCTGTTCTTTCAGGTTCCAGGCGTCCTGCATATGCTGCTGGGCGGCCCGCTCCTGCAAAGCCAGCGATTCGCGCTGATCTTCCAGGCCGGACAGCTTGTCGTCTAAAACTTCTTCTTTTTGCGCCAGCTTCCGCTCAACCCGTGACAGCTCCGCGCGTTTGTCTTTGTTGTCTGCTTCCACTTCGGCACGCAGCCGGAGCGCTTCTTCGCGGGCTTCCAAAAGCAGTTCTTTTTGCCGGGCGTCGGCCTGTCCTTGAAGTTTCGCGCGTTCCTCCTGAACTTCCGCAATTTGTTTGTCCAGGCGTTCGCGCTGTGGTTTTAGATAGAAAAACAGCACCCCCGCCAGCGCGGCGAGGGCGGCAACTCCGAGAAGCGCAAAATATAAGGTCATTGTTCCCTCACCCCCAAAATAAATGTTTGTTTGAGGTTGAGCGGGCGGGTCCTTGAAGACAATTCCAATAGATAATCAAAGTAGTAGATGTCTTGCGACGCTTTCCGTCAAATCATTAGCGTTAAACTTAACCTATTCGGCAATCTTTACGAGTTTTCCTGCACGGATTTTTCCTTATCTACTTTTCCTCATCTACAAGATATTTATTCCTCTGGGTCGAATTCGTCGTCTTCGGCAGCATCGCCCCGCGCGGGCAGGCTCTCGCGGGTGACTTGCTTGACCGTTTCCCAGCCGAAGCCGCGCCGCTGCAAAAAGCCCATCAGCTTTTGCCGCTCTTTTTGCAGCGCCTCACGGTCTGACGGCACAACCCGCACTTTCTTGGACGCCGCCGCGCGGGCCAGCGCCAGCTCATCGGCGTTGGTGACAACGTCTACCGCGTCGGCGATCTGCTCTTTGGCGACGCCTTTGGCGTACAGCTCCGACGACAAGCGCCGCCGCCCGACGGGCCGGTTTCCGCCAACACGGGTCTTGGCTTCCACCCACTGCGCGGCAAACTGGGCGTCGTTGATCAGCTCCAGCCTGACCAGCTTGGCGATGACCTGCGCGATGATTTCTTCTTCAATTCCCTTTTGCGCCAGCCGCGTCTCAATCTCGCGCTTCGCCCTAGCCCGCACTTCCAGCAGGCCGAGCGCCGAGTCCAGCGCCTTCTGCACTTCCTCCGCGCCCGCGATTTCCCGCAGCTTTTCCGGCGTGATTTCCCGCCCGACCCGCAGGCTGAGATCAACGGCGACCGTTTCCCCCACCCCAATCACAAACTGGCCGTCTACAAAGATGTTCAAGCGCCCTTTGCGCTTTTGCGGCTCCAGCGCCGTGATTTGCGGCATTACACTCGTTCCTTTTCCAGCGCCGCCAGCCCGGCATGTTCGCCGTC
>CAXTRL010000243.1:0-5724 GCA_964246575.1 uncultured Armatimonadales bacterium | reverse complement strand
GGCCAAGAAGCGCCCCTGCACTTCCGTCCAGATGCCCTTGCCGACGGCGGCGGTTTCGGCATAAGTCATCAGTTACAGAATGTGCAGGCAGTCTAGATCTGGCACCTGACGCACGAACTCTTGAATGGTTTCTTCCAGCGCCATGTCACGCAGGCGGCTGGTTTCCGCCATCAGCAGGTGATGCCGGATCAAAAAGACCACTTTGTCCCGCCGCTCGGCGTCCCACCCTAGCCGCTCGCAAATCCCAAACGCCGCTTCCGCGCCGGTCTCGGCATGGGAGCCGTGCGGCCACTGCTTGCCGATGTCGTGGATCAAGCCCGCCAAATACAAAACTTCAGGATGCGCGACTTCCCCTAAAATGCGCCCGCCTTCAGGGAACGACGTATTGCCCCGAAGACCTTCCAAGTTGCGGACAACTTGCAGGGAATGAGCGCCGACGGTCAGGTCATGAGCGGCATCGTAGGGAATCAGCGTCATCAGCGGGCCGAACTCCGGCAGGAGCCAGGCCAGCGTTCCGCTTTCTTGCAGCCGGTCTAAAGCGTCCGCGACGCTGCGCCCTGCCAGCAGCAGGCGCGTAAAGACGCGCCCGGCGAGTTCCGGGTCGGCGGGCGATGGGAACGCCTGCAAAAAGCGCGTTGTTTCCTCGTCCAGCGCCGCCGACACGGCCAGGCCATATGCCTGCGACAGCTCCGCGACATGCAGCGGCAGCGCCGGGTCGCGCCGGGCGGCATCCGAGTCCAGAACCGTCAGCACGCGGCGCACGGAGGCCAGCCCCAGGCCCAGCGCAATCTCGCTGTCTAAGCAGCCATGAATGACTTTGCGCGAAATTCGCCTGGCCCGCGCCGCCTGGGTGAAATAGTCGCGCATGAACGCTTCCACCGCCGGCACATCCGACGCGTCGGTGTAACCCAGCAGGGCGGCGACTTGTTCCTGCTTTTCGGCGGACAGCGTGTCCCGCGTACCGCCAGTCAAGTGCAGCGCGGCCCGTGTGCAGTGCAGAAAGTCGCGAGCGTCTTGGATCTGCAATGCCTCAGCAGAGGTTACGAATCCCTGTTCCACGAGAACAGCCCACACCTGCGACCCGCCCGCATGGCAGCGCACTTCCCCCACCCACTCGGCGTTTTGGATGTCGCGCAGACCGCCCGCGCCTTCCTTGACGTTCGGCTCCACGCCGTACACCTGGTCGCCGCCGTGCTTTGCCAGAACGCCCTGCCGCTCGGCCCATTTCTGGAACAAAAAGTCCGCCGTCAGCAGGTGCGCCCGGAACTGTGTCCGAAACTCGGTGAACAGCGCCTTGTCGCCGCACAAAAAACGGGCGTCTAATAGCGTCGTCTGCGTTTGATGATCCAGCCGCTTTAAATCGCTGATGAGTCGGTACGCATAGCCGACTTTGAGGTCTGCCCCGTACAAAAACACATCCATGACCATCTGGAACATTTCTTTAATCAGAATGTTCAAGTACGGGTCGTCTTCCAGCGCCGGGACAAACGAAACGTCAACATCGGAGAACGGGGCCAGCTCACGCCGCCCGTAGCCGCCGGTGGCGATGATTGCCAGGGCCGGCACGGCGTCGGGCGGCCCGGCCCGCTCCACGGCAAGCGCGAACAAGCGCCGCAGCACAGCGTCCACCAGCGCCGTATTCTGCGCCAGCAGGTCCATGCCGGTGCTGCTTCGCAGGGTCTCGGCAGAATTGATGCGCCTGTGCTGATCTTTCAGATACGCCGTGATTTCCGGCAGCGTGTCCAGCGCTTCCAGCGCGGGCGCGAACAGCAGGCAGGTTTGTGGGGATAACATAACTTGGTAATCGTCAGAACGGAAAGTCTAAAACGGGAAATCTTCGGCAGGGGCGGCAGGCACAGCCGCAGGAACGACCTCCGCGAAACGCGCGGCTCGCGCGGCGGCGTCCGGCTGCCGAAACGGGAACTGCGCCAGGCAGCGCCGCCAAAACGGCGCATCCGGCAGTAATGGCGGCAGCGGCGGCACGGCAAACAGAAGCGCCGTGGCAGGATTGCCAATGCTCGTGCCTTCCTCCATCACTTCCGCTTCTGTTTGAGTCAGCCCGGCTTCTATCTTTTCCAATGCTTGGGCCAGCGAGCCGGCCTGCTCGGCGAGATGCGCTGCATGAAAGTCCGCTGCCGTGACAATGCCTTCGTCCCAAACCAGGTGCATCAGCGCCGACGCCGGGTAAACGAACAGGGATAAAATCGCCGTGCCGAGCCAGCCCAGCCCGCTTCGGCGCTGAAGCGCGAGGCCGGCCTGCACCGGCACTCCGGCCAGCGTCGCGGCAAATGTCCAGCCGGACATCGCGCCGGTGGCAAGCCGGGCCATCATCAGCGCCAGCGTCGCTTGCACTTCATCTTTTTCCAAATGCCGGGTCAGGCCGGACGTGACGATCACCGTAGTTTCCCCGTCGCGGCCCGCCGACACAAACGCATTCGGCGTTGGGCTGGGAATATAATACAAAGTCGGCAGCGCCTGCCCGGTTCGGTCGCACAGCGCACGAAGCATCTCGTACAAATGGGGCGCGTGGACATTTTCCAACAGGGTCGCCCCCCAAACATCGCCGGGGTACTTGTCGGACGCCCATGAGCAGGAAACTATATAGACGATGCCCAGCAGCAGCCCGCAGACAAAGCCGCCGAGGGGATGCCGGAACAAGGCTCCCAGAACCGCGCCGAGAGCGGCCCAAAACAAGCCGCAGGCAACGACGCCGAGGAAAAGGCGCAGTCGAGACAATTTCGCGTTCTCCTGTCTCCCAAGATGTTCGTTGCGTTGCAGGGAGTTTATTGAGAAGAATATACCCACAATTGGGCTTCAAAACATGACGCGGTGACGGCGGGCGGCAACGGACAGCAGCAGGCCGACGGCGGCAAGGTTGACCAGCAGGCTGCTCAGGCCATACGAGAAAAACGGCAGCGGCACACCGACCACCGGCATGATGCCCATGGTCATGCCGACGTTGACGACGACATGGAACGTCAGCATGGACAGCACCCCTGCCGCCAGCAGCCGGCCCAGCGGATCGTTGCAGTCCGCCATGATCGCAACCCCGCGTTCCAGCAGCAGCAGATACAGCGCCAGCAGCGCCAGGCAAACGACAAAGCCGCCTTCTTCGCCGACAATCGTAAAAATGAAGTCCGTGTGCTGTTCCGGGATAAACTTGCCGTTGCTCTGCGTTCCCTTTTCGTACCCTTCGCCGCCCATGCCGCCGGCACCGATAGCGATCTCGCTTTGGCGCAGGTGGTAGCCCGTATCGCGTGGGTCGGCGGCAGGGTTCAGAAAGACTTGCAGGCGGTTCTTCTGGTAGTCTTTGAGAACATGGCCGGGATTAAACTGCCACAGCAGCGCGAACAGCGCCACTCCTGCCAGAAGCACCCCCAGCAGGTGCAGCGGCCTTGCCCCGGCAATGCTTGTCATGCCGAACCAGATCGCCAGCAGCACCAGGGCCGTGCCTAAATCGGGCTGCTTGGCAATCAGAAGCATCGGCACCCCAATATGCACCAGCGACTTCCCCAGCGTCCGCCACTCGGTGATCGTCTCCGAGTGCTGAGACAAAAACAGGGCCAGCGTCGTGATCAAGATCACTTTCGCAAACTCCGACGGCTGAAGCTCAAACGGCCCCAGCTTGATCCACCGCGACGCGCCTTTGGCTTCGTGTCCGCCGAAGTGGCTGAGAACGACCAGCAGCAAAAAGATATTCAGGGGATACAAGTAGCGGGCGTAGCGCTTCAGCAGTATCTCGTAATCCGAGTGCGCCAGGGCCAGCGCCCCGGCGACTCCCAGCACGACGCCGACCATCTGCTTGCGGACCATATCCAGCGGGTGCAGGTCCAGATGCAGCGCACTGCGGATGGAGAGAACTCCGGCGCAGCTAATCATAAGCGCAGCGCCGAGGATTAGCCAGTCCAATTGCCGCCAGCCCTGTTTCTGTACAATCATGGCCCTTTATGATACCATTTTTTCGCGCCCGGCGTTTCAGGGCCGAACCTAAATTGGATTGGCTGCGTTAAAGAAAAACAGGAGCATACATGAAACTGGTTTCTTCTTCCCCGAAAACGCGGCACACCCACTCGGTTCAGCCCAATCGCGGCTGGTTTCTCAAGCGCCTGCGCTCGCGCCTGTCTTCCACAAAGACTTGGACTCGGATTTGCTGGGCGCTTCTGGTCGTCATTGTTGCGGCCTTCGCGATCGGCGTCTTTTCCCTGCTGCGCCAGGCATTAGATAAAGCCCTAATTCAGTGAAATTGACTGAAACCGAGTCGGAGAAAGCTCGCCTGCGTACGGTGCTGATTACCGTGGCGCTGTCGGTGGGAACGGTGCTTGCGCTGCGGGACCGGACGTGGTCGGATGGGCGGACGGCGCTGGCCTTGAACGGGGTCAGCATCGGCATTTTCGCTTGGCACATCTTTTTGTACCGCGACAAAGCCATGACCCGGCTGCTGCTGTTCGGGCTGGGGCTTGGCGTCGCGGAACTGGCTGCCGACGCGCTCTGCGTCCGCTTCACCCGGACGCTGGATTACTCAGTCGCCCGTAGCCCGATGCTCGGCTTGTCGCCGTTCTGGATGCCGACCGCGTGGATGGTTGTCGCGGCCCAGATTGGGTACTTAGGCCGGCGGCTGATCGCGCGTTTCGGAATGATGACTGGCATGGCCCTGACGGCGCTGCTGGGCGCGGTCAACATCCCCTTTTACGAAGAAATGGCCTACCATGCTCATTGGTGGCAGTATCAAAACTGCCGGTGCATCGGCCACACGCCCCTGTATATTATTGCTGCGGAGATGGTGATTGGCCTGACGCTTGGCCCGCTGGCGATCCGGGCGATGCACGCCGACGCGACGTGGAAAAATGCGGCCCTCGCGGGGCTGGTCGGCGGCCTCAGCACGATTTGGGGCGGCTTGATTGGCTACGGCCTGGTGGAGCGCGTGTTTTGAGGCTTTCCTATCCCGCCCCTTCCACCACCGCGATCTCGGCCTCGGTCAGCCTATACAGGGCATACACCAGCGCGTCTTTTTCGCTTGACTAAATCATTCCCTGCAAGCGCTTTTTGAGGCGCGTGTGCCGGTGGATGTCGCTTTGCTTCTTGACGGCCATTGCAATGGCGCGTTTGGGGCCGACCAGCACGGCGAACTTTTTGGCCCGCGTCAGGGCTGTATACAACAAATTGCGCTGCAAGAGCATATAATGCTGGGTATGCACGGCCAGCACGACCGCCGGGTATTCGCTGCCTTGACTTTTGTGGATGGAGCAGCAAAATGCAAGTGTCAGCTCGTCTAGGTCGCTGAACTCGTAGATGACTTCGTTTGTGCCCTGCGCGTCAGTGTAGGCAACCGTAAGTATCTCGTCTTCGTGGTTGACGGCGACGACCGCGCCGATGTCGCCGTTGTAGACGGACTTGTCGTAGTTGTTGACAATCTGCATCACCCGGTCGCCGACGCGGAACAAGCGCGGGCCGCGCTGGATTTCGTCTACCCCCGAACGCGCCGGGTTCAGGACTTCTTGGAGGCGGGAGTTGAGGTGCGCCGCGCCCGCCGAGCCGCGCTGCATGGGGGTCAAGACCTGGATGTCGCTTGGGGCGTAGCCGCGTTTCGGCAGGCTTTTGGCGACCACGGCGACCACTTTCTCGGCAAGCTCGTCGGCTTCGTCGGCAGGGAGCCAGGCGCAGTCACGGAGCGCCGACGGCGGCGGCAGCTCCGGCATCCAGCCCTGGTTAATGGCGTGAGCGTTG
>CAXTRL010000242.1:0-5730 GCA_964246575.1 uncultured Armatimonadales bacterium | reverse complement strand
CTTGAAAGGCACTGTATGAAAGTCGGTTTGATCGGCCTGCCCCAATCGGGCAAGACCACGCTTTTTAACGCGCTGACACGCGGCGACGCAAGCCCCGCCGGAGGCGGCAGTGCGGCCCTGGTCAGCGTCGTGCCGGTGCCGGACCCGCGCTACGATTTCGCCGTCAATTTATTCCATCCCAAAAAGCGCACCCAGGCGACAATTGAGTTCACAGACGGCGCGGCCCAGCTTTCAGGTGAGAGCGGCAAAACGGCGCAAAAGTTCGGCGCGGACTTCTTTGTCGGCATCCGCTCGGTCGACGCCCTGGTGCTGGTCGTTCGCGCGTTTGAGACGCCCTCCCTGCCCCCGCCCGCGAATGGCCTCAACCCCCTGCGCGACTACCAAGCCATCACCGAAGAACTGCTTTTAGGCGACTTGACCGTGATTGAAACGCGCCTAGAGCGCATCGACAAGCAGCTCAAGACCCGCAAAGCCGGACTGCCCAGCCCGGAAGTCACCGAGCGCGAGATTTTGCTGAAGATCAAAGCCGTTTTGGACGATTTCAAGCCGGTTTCCAGCATGGACTTGGATGAAGACGAACGGCGCATCACCAAGAACTTTGACTTTCTGACCGGCAAGCCGCTGATTGCCGTCGCCAATGTCGGCGAAGGCGATTTGTCTGCGGGCGGCGACCTGCCGCTTTTAGCCCCGCTCAAAGCCCAGTGCGCCGCCGAAGGCACCGATCTCATCACCCTCTGCGCGTCCGCCGAAGAGGAAGTCGCCCAGCTTGATGCCGCCGACCAGACCGAGTTCCTGGACGCCCTCGGCATCGCCGAGCCTGCCGCCTCCCGCCTCATCCGCGCCGCGTATTCCACCCTCGGCGTCATGTCATTCTTCACCGTCGGCGAAGACGAAGTCCGGGCCTGGACCGTCCCCGCCGGTGCGAACGCCCTAGCCGCCGCCGGACGCATCCATTCCGACCTCGCTCGCGGTTTCATCCGCGCTGAAGTGCTGGCGTTTGACGACCTCATCGCCGCCGGCACCGAAGCCGCCGCCAAAGCCGCCGGCAAGTTCCGCTTGGAAGGCAAAGAATACCCCGTCAAAGACGGCGACATCCTAAACATCCGCTTTAAAGTGTAGCAGTTGGGGTTGAAGCACGGGAGTGTCACATGGGTCTGCAAACTGATTTCTACGGGCGATTTGCGTTTGACCACCCTCTCGCGGCAGAGCATCAAGCCATTTTAGAAGAATTTGCCGAAGAAGAGCATGAACCGGGCGAAGGTGACGACCAGCCGCCGAACCTTTACTGCCAGTGGAAACCTACTGCCGATGGCGCATGGCTGGAATGGGACGGCGTAGAAAAGTTCTATGACTACGGCGAGTGGCTGGAGTATTTGATTTCCCATTTTCTGAAACCTTGGGGTTACACTCTCAGCGGCGAAGTCAGCTACAAGGGATGGACTGAAGGAGTGGCTGGTACAGTCAGCGTCGAAGACAATCAAGTTGCTGTCACTCGCGAACAAGTGGTGGATTGGGACGCTTAAAGAAAGAAGGATAGCTAAAATGGGACTGACACTCACCGTAGAAGAAGCAAAAAGCCGCACGGCTTACGATCTTATCCAAGAAGCCGCACAAAACCAACAGCCGCTCATTGTAATGTTGGAAGACGGGACGGCTATATCCATTCAGCAGTATGAGCCAAATAATTATGCTTCAGCAGAACATCCTGCTTTGGAACCTTTGCCCCAGTTCTCAGTAGGCGTTCCTAAAGGATGGAAGGATGCGCTCTATGACCCTGCCTAATTTTGCAGACACAGACTTTTTTGACGCCGGGATATTTATTGGTGCGCTCGATGTGACTGATGGGCGTCATGCCGAAGCATTACCACTTGTTGAAGAAGCGCGGCTGGGACGAATTGCGGCTTGTACGACCACCGGCATTTTGAGCGAAGTCTACGGGCAGCTAACCTGGTCCAAAGCAAATCAGCCGCTCGCCCCGCAGCAAGCAGCCCTTGCGATCCAATCACTGGTCAAATCACCTTCCAGGATTCAAATCTTGCCGGATAGTCTTGCAGTCACACTGAAGACAATGGAGCTTGCTTCTCTTCACAACCTGACTGCGCGGCGTATTCATGATGCACGTCACGCGGCGGCTGCGCTGGCAGCAGGTGTTAAAACAGTTTATACTTACGATATAGACGACTGGAAATTGTTTGCCGGTGACGGATTGACAATCGCTGGGCCGCCTTCGGCTTTGCAGCGGCTTTCGCTCTAACTCCGCATGAACTTCTTTGCACAGATTTTTAGTGGCCGGGCAGGCGGGTCGTGGCTGGCGGGGCTTTCGGGCATTCTGCTGTTTGCGGGGCTGAACCTGCTGCTGACGCTGCTGCTGCCGGGGCGGTTCACGCATTTCACCCATGCCGCCGTCGCCATCAACGGCATTGCCGTGGTGCTGGCGATTGTCATTGCGCCGTTTTTGATCCAAACGCTGGACCGGATGCAGGACACGCTGACGCGGCAGAACAGCGAGCTGAAAAGCCTGCACGCTATTGACCGCGCCATTGCCGGGACAATGGATCTGCCGACCATCCTGCAAGTCGCGATCAAAGAAGTAACGCTGGCGGTGGATGGCGAATTTGGGGCGCTTTGGCTGCTGTCGAGAGATGACGCCAAGCCGGATGCGGCGGCGTTTTATAATCTTTCTCCCGGCGTCCAGTCGCCGCTGACCGAGAAGCTGGGGACCGGCGCGACGGACCTGGCCCGGCGCACTGGGGTCACGCAGCGGCGGCACAATTTAGAAGAAACGTGGAAGACCGACCGGGCCGCCGCGCTTCTGAAGCTGCGAAGCCAGATCGTGGTCCCCATCTGCCAAGGCGACCTCGTGCTGGGCTTGGTCATGGTCGGCAACCGGGGCGGGGCCTTGAACCCGCTGACAGGCTTCAGCGAAGGCGACCAGGCGCTGCTGGAAGCGGTCAGCGCCACCGTGGGCGTCGCCGTGCAGAACGCCCGGCTGTACCAGGAAACGCTGCGGCGCGATGAAATCCTGCGGGCGCTGGTCGCTCGGACCGGCGAAGCCGTGGAATCCTCTTCCGACGCGCCCCTGCTGATGCAGATTTTGGCCGATGAAGCCGCCCGCATTTTAAGCTGCCGCCGGGTCGCCGTCTACGGCTACGAAGAAGCCGTGCGGCAGTTTGTGCCGCTGGCTGCCCATGACGCCGAAGCCATCCGCGACGAAACCGAGCGGGGCCGCGCCTTGCGGCATTCGTTCTACGACCACCCGCTGCCCCGAACCGCGGAAGACCTGCCGGGACGGGTGACACGCGGCACGGGCAGCGGCGACGCGCCGGCTTACTTCGTCCAGAACGCCGCCGCCGCGCTCGGTTTAGATGCCAAAACCGCCGCGTTCCTCCACAGTCCCGGCTACTTGTTTGTGCTGCGCTCGCGTGACCAAAAGACCATCGGCCTGCTTTGCCTGCTGGATGCCGGCCCGCGTCTGCGCCAGGGTGACTCGGCAGGCTTTGCGCTGGCGCTGGCCGCGCAGGCGTCGGTGACGCTGGAAAACGCTCGCCTGTTTGCTGCGCTTCAAGCCGCGCATGACCGGCAGCGCGACATCGCCGAAACTCTGCAAAAGAGCCTGCTGCCGATCATTCCCGCCGAAACCGGCGTGATGGAGTTCGCGCATAAATATCAAGCCGCGCTGGAAGAGTCTTTGATTGGCGGCGACTTTTACGACCTCTTTTCGCTGGGCGGGTATCAATTGGGGATTGTCATGGCGGACGTTTCCGGCAAGGGCCTCAAAGCCGCCGTGCAGACCGCCATGCTCAAATACACGCTGCGCGGCTTTGCGCTGGAAACGCCCGGCAGCCCCGGCGCGGTCCTTGCCCGCGTCAACGACGTTCTGTGCAGCCCCATGAGCAGCCATGACGGCTTTGTGACCCTCTTCTACGGCGTGCTGAACACGCAGACCGCTGAGATTGTCTACGCCAGCGCCGGCCATGAGCCGCCCCTGCACTGCTTGGCTCGGACCCGGCAAGTATGCCCCCTGCCCCTGACTGACGGCCTCGCGCTCGGCTGCGTGCCGAATGTTCCTTACGAAGAATGCCGCTTGCTCCTGGCCCCCGGCGACCTGCTTCTGCTTTACACCGACGGCCTCACTGAAGCCCGCGCCGACAGCGGCAGCTTCCTCGGTTTGGACGGCCTTGCCACCCTGCTTCCCGCTTCCGGCGTTTCTGCCGACCTCGCCGTCCAGACCCTCTACGACGCCGTCACCGAGTTTGCCGCCGACGTCCGCCGCGACGACGTCGCCATGCTCGCCCTCCGCCACATCACAACCTGAAAGCTCAATATCTAACATGCGCCCGATTTCTACTGTCCTGCTGACAGCCATAGCTACAGTCTGTTCTTCTATCACCCACGCCGACCTGCCCACACTCACAGTGCTGCACTCTTTTGGCCCAGCAAAGCCTAACGGCAAAAACATCTTCAGGAAATCAAATTCGGATGGCGTGTCACCGTCAACTCCCCTTATTCAAGGACACGACGGCTTGCTTTACGGTGCAGCAGAAACTGGCGGAGTAAATGGCGGGGGAGTTCTCTATCGGATTAACACGGATGCCGCAGGATTTACCGTGCTGCATACCTTCAGCTCTCCCGATTCTTCTTCAAACCGTACTTCTAACTTGGACGGAAGTTCACCAATTGGCGCTCTGGTTCAAGACAGCCATGGAACGCTATATGGCACGGCGGAATCAGGTGGAGCTAAAAGGGGTGGAACACTCTTCAAGATCAATCTTGATGGCAGTGGCTTTATCGTCTTGCACACGTTCGACGAATTGGGCTATACCGGGCTTAATAAGGGAGGGTCAAGACCCACAGGTATTGCCCTGGGCGCTGATGGACTGCTGTACGGCGCTGCTGGCGGAGGTGGCAGAGATGGTCAAGGAGTGACCTACTCAGTCGAAGTGACAGGGCAAAACTTCCGGATACTGCACACGTTTTCGGGAGATGGCCCTGATAATCGCTCTAACCGTGATGGCGCACACCCGACAACGGCACTCGTCACGACAAACGGGAACGGGTTTTATGGGACAACAATGTTTGGCGGCAATCGAGATAACACAGGAGTCATCTACCGTTTCTTCATTGGAGGCAACGGCTTTCAAGTTCTGCACAATTTCGATCATCAGCCAGCTCTCCAAAGTTCAGTTTCAACGGGAATTCTCACTTTAGGATCGGATGGGTTCGTGTATGGCACTGCACAGCAAGAAGGAAATACCGATGGTGGAGCCGTTTTCAGAATGGGCGCCAACGGAACAGCGTTTACCATACTGCATAACTTTTCCAAGACGGATGTTAACAGCGAAGACGGAACTTTACCTGCTGGGCCGCTTGTCTTTGGGCCAGACGGGCGGCTCTATGGAGTAACCGGCTACGGCGGAGCCTTTGGAGTAGGGACGCTTTTCAAGGTGACAGCGGACGGCGCAAAGTTTTTCGCACTGCACGGTTTTAGTTCGGCGGAGGGCGAGCATTGCTTAACGGGCTTGACACAGGGACACGATGGAAACCTCTACGGCATATCAGCCGATGGCGGAACAAATGGAACTGGAACGATCTTTCGTATTACGCTGCCTGCCGCAGAATGATGCAAGCTGTATATCACAAGACGAGAATACTAATGATCATGTCCCGCTTATTTTTTATTATTAATATATTTATTATCGCTTTTTAATTAAAGGCTATCGAAGAAATTAA
>CAXTRL010000241.1:0-5821 GCA_964246575.1 uncultured Armatimonadales bacterium | reverse complement strand
ATACGGACTCCCCCCAGCCCCCAATAATGGGGGAGCCAGAGGAAGAGGAGAACGGAGAAGAGGGCGCGGCAAGCAGCGCCCCTAAGGGGCTTTTCCTATCTTATTCTGGCTCCCCCATTATTGGGGGCTGGGGGGAATCCTACTTCGCCCGCAGCAGGCCGTATTCAATGCTGTCTACGACGGCGTGCCAGGAGGCGTCAATGATGTTGGTGGAAACGCCGATGGTGGACCAGGTTTCTTCAGCGTCGGCGCTGTCTACCACGGTGCGGACTTTGGCCGCCGTGCCTTCTTTGACATTGACGACGCGGACTTTGAAGTCGGTGAGGCGTATCTCAGCAAGCTCCGGGTAATGCGGCATCAGGGCCAGGCGCAGGGCGCTGTCCAGGGCGTTGACTGGGCCGTCGCCTTCCGCCACGGTCAGCATCTCTTGTTCGCCGACCCGCAGCTTCAGCGTCGCTTCCGTGATTGGCTCGTTATCGTAAGCACGTTTCTCGACGATGACCCGGTAGCCGATCAAATCAAACAAGCGCCGGTAGCTGCCGGTGGCTTTCTTGACTAAAAGTTCAAACGACGCTTCCGCGCCTTCAAACGAATAGCCCTGATGCTCCAATGCCGTCACCTGCGCCAAGATTTCTTTGGTTTCCGGGCTGTCTTTGCGTAAATCTAAGCCCCGCTTTTGGGCCTTTTCTAAGATCGTAGACGCCCCAGACAATTCACTAATCAAAATGCGGTTTTCGTTGCCGACCAGCGCCGGGTTCAGGTGAATATAGGTTTCCGGGTTCTTCCGCATGGCGTCCACATGCAGCCCGCCTTTGTGGGCGAACGCCGACCGCCCAACATACGCCGCCGACGTCTTCGGCGGGATGTTGGCGATTTCGTCCACATAATTGGACAGCTCGGACAGCTCCGAGAGGTGCGGGGCGCAGCTTAACTCATAGCCCAGCTTCAGCGCCAGCGACGGCATAATGCTGGTTAAATTGGCGTTCCCGGTGCGCTCCCCCAGCCCGTTGATGGTTCCCTGCACCTGCCGGCAGCCGGCCCCCACACCGGCCAGGCTGCCCGCAACCCCGCACTCAGTATCGTTATGGGTATGGATGGCGAAGCGGCCCGCCGGGAACTGCGCCGTGACTTCACGGGCAATGGTTTCAATCTCATGGGGCAGCGTCCCTCCATTGGTATCGCAGAGCGCGACGCAGTCCACGCCCGCCGACAACGCCGCGTCCAGGCATAACGCCGCATACTCACGGTTGCGCTTCCAGCCGTCAAAGAAATGCTCGGCGTCATAAATGATTTCCTTGTCGTGCGACTTGTAGAACGCCGCCGTGTCGGCAATCATCGCCAAATTCTCTTCCAGAGGCAGCCTGAGCGCCTCAATGACATGGAAGTCCCAGGCTTTTCCGACAAACGTGACGACAGGCGTTCCCGCATCCAGAAGCTGCTGCAAGTTCGGGTCATCTTCCGCGTGTCGGTTGGGCCGCCGGGTCGAGCCGAACGCCGCCAGTTTCGCATGAGAAAGCTTTACCGACTTCATGCGCTCGAAGAACTCGATGTCTTTAGGATTGCTCCCCGGCCAGCCGCCTTCAATGTAATCAATGCCGAAGGCGTCCAGGCGCTTAGCGATGCGGATTTTATCTTCCACGCTGAAGGAAATCCCCTCGCCCTGCGACCCGTCCCGCAGCGTCGTATCATAAATGTCAATTCGTGTGTTCATAGGTAATAAGTAGCTTTAGTCAACAGACATCACTCCGGGAGATAGTTGCAAAGGCCCTGTCACGACTCCGTTTCTGGCGTGTACTACTACGATGATGCCAGCATCAAAGTAGAAGCGCATTGCGGGGATTGTTTGAAGCCCTCCGTCTTCTGTGCCTCCCAAAATCTTTATTCTCTGTACCGCGATTTTCATGGAAGTGCCAGGACCGATGTCATACAGCTCAGAAGCGAGTTCAGCAATCTGCCAATTTATATCCAGCCCCGAGTATGGCACATAGGGTCTTAGCCCTCCAACCGGATGCGGCTGCAACAGACTGAGCGCTGGGTCATTGTTCCAGTTCGACGTCACAATGGCCGGACGCGAGAAATCCTGTGCCGAACATATTTGACTGCCCAAAACAAACGCGAACACAACAAACAGCATCTTTTGGTACATGGTTATGCTCCTAATCCCGTGGGTCGGTTCCCATTTTGACCGCGCCGGCAACCAGGTCGCCCATTTGGCGGCAGTTGACGTGGACGATGCCGGGGGCTTCGGTGTAGATGTCGGCGGTGCGGTAGCCGGACCCTAAAATTTGGGCGACGGCGGCTTCAATTCCGCGTGCCGCGTCTTCCGCGCCGAGCGAGTAGCGCAAAAGCAGTGCGCCGGACAGGATGGTCGCAAGGGGATTCGCTTTGCCCGTGCCGGCGATGTCCGGGGCGCTGCCGTGGCTCGGCTCGTAGAGGCCGAACGTGCCGTGCTGGGTCTTCTTTGCGCCCAGCGATGCCGACGGCAGCATTCCAAGCGAACCTGTCAATTGGGCGGCTTCGTCGCTGAGAATGTCGCCGAATAGGTTCTCGGTGACAATCGTGTCAAACCCTTGTGGGCGGCGCACGAGGTCCATTGCGGTCGCGTCAACAAGCTGGTGCGACAGCTCGACGTTTGGGTATTCAGACGCTAACTTTGTGACGGTCTCGCGCCACAGGCGGGACGTTTCCAGGACGTTGGCCTTGTCGACGCTGAGCAGCTTGCGTCCGCGTTTTTCCGCCGCTTCAAAGCCGACGCGGGCGATGCGGACAATCTCGTCACGGGTGTAAACGCAGGTGTCTACGGCTCTATCGCCACCGTCCCACTGTTTAGGCTGGCCGAAATACAGGCCGCCGGTCAGCTCGCGGACAACTAGGATGTCAAAGCCGCCTTTGACTAAATCAGGCCGCAGGGGACAGGCGGCGGCGAGGGACGCATACAGAACGCAGGGGCGCAGATTGGCGTAGAGTTCCAGTTTTTGGCGCAGGGGCAGCAGCGCCCCGCGCTCCGGGCGCAGGTTCGGGTCGGGGATGGCGTCGTACTGCGGGCCGCCGACCGCGCCGAAGTAGATGGCGTCCGAGCTTTCGGCCATCGCCAGCGTGTCCGGCGGCAGGGGATGGCCGGTGGCGTCGTAGGCCGCCCCGCCAACCAGTGCTTCGGTAAAGTCCAGCATCAAGCCGTACTTTCCCGCCGCCGCATGAAGGACTTTGAGGCCCTCATCCATAATCTCCGGCCCAATGCCGTCTCCGGCCATGACTGCAATGTTTGCCATAATTGTTCACTCACTTTTGATTTTTGCACTTGTCCACGGATTGAAATCCGTGGCTGAAGGGCGCTTCGCGCCGATACGAAGTAATACCGCAGGCATACTGTCCTGCGGACAGAAGAGCAGCAGACAAAATATAGGCGCGGCTTATCTTTTTGTCCGCGTCGGGTGCAGTTGCGCCAGGACAACCAGCCGAAGGCTCTTCAGCCACGGAATTCATTCCGTGGCCGCCGCGCAATCCATTCCGTAGAAAACTATTCGCTCCTGAGCGTTCGCAGAAAGTCGCTGTAGCCCATCTTGCGCCAAAACGCCTGCGAGGCTGGGTTGGCCCGGACAACCTGCACTTCCACCGCCGTGATGCCCCGCGAAACAAACCATGCCCGCAGGCGGCTGTGGAGCTGACGCCCCGTTCCCTGCCGCCGCCAGCCGTCCCGAACGCAGACGTCGGCGATGTAGCCGCAGTCACCGGACAGAAGCGTCGGCTGCTGCATGATCTGTCCAAACGTGTAGCCGATGACGCTTTGATCGGCTTCGGCGACATAGATCGCCATGTTTGGGTTGTCTAAATTGTCCCGCAGGTAGCCGAAGAACCAGTCCGATGCCCCTGCGTTTAGCGTCAAGCGCGGGTCGTAGGACATGTTGATGTCCTGCAAGTCCCGCCAAAGCGTGATGATGGCCGGCAAGTCTAAGGCTTCAGCAGGGCGGATGATGATGTCAGGCATGATGATTCAGAACGGAAGCACCGGCACTGGAAGTGCCGGTCTACTCTGGAATGAAAGTGTCTGCGATACGCAGTAATCAGAATGATATACGCAGCAATGCCGTCCTCGGCATACACTGAAGAGATAGGTTCATGCCACCGGCATTTAGTCCCGCAGGGACTTTCACTCTATAGTAGACCGGCACTTCCAGTGCCGGTGACTTATACATGCTCTAAAACCTGCTCCGTTTCCGTGCGGCCTCCCGACCGGGCAATCTGCTTGTTCAGCGCCTGCAAGTACGCCTTTGTAGACGCGACAAAGATGTCCGTGTTCGCGGCGTGGCCGGTGTAGATCGTGCCGCCTTCGTCTTTGATGCGAATAGTCACATCCGCCATCGCATCAATGCCTTCAGTGACGCTTTGCATGGTGAACTCGATTAAATCATTGGGGACTTGGACAATGCGGTTGATGGCGCGGTAAATGGAGTCCACGGGGCCGTTGCCCGTGTCGGCGTCCATCAGTATGGCTTTGTTCTCGTGGCGCAGCTTGACGGTGGCGGTCGGAATGGCATGGTCGCCGCAGGAGACTTGGACTTGGACCAGCTCATAGGTCTGCGGCACGGTGGTCAGCTCATCCCCGACAATCGCGTCCAAATCTTCATCATAGACGACTTTCTTGTTGTCGGCGACTAATAAAAAGCGCGTGTAGACTTTTTCGAATTCGTCTTCGTTTGAAAACGTGTGACCAAGCTCGGTTAAGCGGTGACGGACGCCGGCGCGGCCCGAACGCGCCGACAAAATAATCTTGCTTTCGCTGATGCCGACGGTCTTGGGGTCCATGATCTCGTAAGTGGACCGCTCTTTCAGAACACCGTCTTGATGAATGCCCGACGAGTGGGCGAACGCATTGGCCCCGACAATGGCTTTGTTGGGCTGGACCAGAACGCCGGTCAGGGTGGAAACTAAGCGCGATGTTTTGTAAATTTCTTCCGTCTTGATGCCCGTTCCAATTCCGTACACGTCGGCGCGGGTGTGCAGGGCCATTACAACTTCTTCCAGCGACGTGTTCCCTGCCCGCTCGCCGATGCCGTTGATCGTGCATTCCACCTGCCGCGCTCCCGCTTTGACGGCGGCCAGGGCGTTGGCCGTCGCCATGCCGAGGTCGTTGTGGCAGTGGGCCGACAGGACAATATTTTCACTGCCGGGGACATGGTTCAGGATGCCCGCAAACAGCGCCCCGTATTCTTCCGGCGACATATAGCCCGTCGTGTCCGGGACATTGATCACGGTCGCGCCGGCCTTGATGACCGCTTCAATGACCCGGTACAAATACTCCGGCTCGGCCCGCCCGCTGTCTTCGGTGAAGTATTCGATGTCCTCACAGCCTAAAGACCGGGCGTGCTTGACCGCCGCGACGCCCAGGGCCAGCGCTTCGTCCCCAGTCTTTTTGAGCTTGTACTTCAAATGGCTTTCGCTGACGCCGAGGCCCGTATGGATGCGGGGCCGCGCCGCGCCCTTTAAAGCATCCCAGGCGACATCAATGTCTTTGGGAACGGCGCGGGTCAGCCCGCAGACAATCACACGGTCGGAGACGGCGGCGGCGACGCGGCGCACTGCCTCAAAGTCGCCGGGGCTGGAAATGGGGAAGCCCGCTTCAATCACGTCTACGCCCAAACGCTCTAATTGCCGGGCGATTTCCACTTTTTCGTCAATGTTCAGCGACGCTCCCGGCGACTGCTCGCCGTCCCGCAGGGTGGTATCAAAAATCTGTACGCGGCTGTTGTTCATAATCTTTCCAAACAGTGCCGGGGTTGTAGAAAACCCCGGCAAAGAAGCGTCCTTCGGACGAAGATAAGGA
>CAXTRL010000240.1:0-5832 GCA_964246575.1 uncultured Armatimonadales bacterium | reverse complement strand
CTAAAATAAAGGCCATCCAGCGAACGTGCGGCATCCGATCCTCCGGGCCATCCAAAACAGGGCGGAAATGCCCAAAACCAAACTCAGCAGTCCGTCCCAGTCATGGAACACATGGGCGGTTTGCGAACCTAAACACTCCCCGCAGATGCCAAGCAGGGTCAAACGAACAATGTTGACGGCAACGGCAAGCGGGATGGAAAACAGAAAGAGGCCGAAGCGGCGCATCGGCAGGCCGTCCGCAAGAAACGCGAACGCCGCACTGATCATCATCAGCGACAGCAGGTTTTTGAGGCCGGAGCAGGGAACGTCCACAAACAAGTAAAAGTGGTCCATCTGAATGACGGAACCGGCGATGACTGGGTGGAACGCCAGCAGGCCGAGCAGCTTGGACGCCGCCTGGGTGCAAAAATGCTGGCTGCCGTAAGTCGCATCGTTCATCAGCGGGCCGGGCAGCGGGGCCATCCAAATCAAAAACGCCAGCGGAAACGCCGCCGCCCGCACCCAGCGTGTTCCCAGGGTCAGCCACACGGCAGACCAAAAACTCAGAAGAAAGCTGGCAGACATGACCAGGGCCATCTCCTGGGCGCTTGACCAGACCAAAAGACCCATCGCCGGCAGCAGCACGAAAAAGGCGGCAGGACACGGCACGCGCGGCACGGCCCGCAAAGCCGCCCGCCGGTGCCACAGCAGGAACCCAGCCAGGAAGGGGATCGCCGGCCCGTAAGCGTAGTAGCTTTCAAACTCGGTGTATTCAATCCAAAGATGCTGCGGCAGCGGCCAGGACAAGGCCAGCAGCAGCCCCATAGCCCCTGCCAGCAGGCCGAGCGTCACGGCATCCCAGGACTGCACCGCTTCCGGCGCTTCCGGCTTGGGCCGGCTTTTCTTCGGACGCGGCGGCTGAGAGCTGTGCGGCTTTAAGTGTTCTTCTTCTAAAAGAATGGACATAAGAATAGTGTACGAAGTTATTTGGGCAGACTGGCCGTTTTCGGCACAGCCGGCGGCAGCGAAGCATCCGTGTTGGCGATGCCGGAGAAATACGCGGCGTAGCGGTCAACATCAAAGCGCGGCGTGTTGGCCCGGTACAGGGTCGCCAGCTCCGCGCTGTCGGTGGGCGCTTTTTGCAGCTTCACCAAACGGGCCGCCCGGTCACGCACTTCCAGCAGCGCCGGCAGGCTTCCAGGATGGCGGCTCAGGCACTTCACCGAAAGAAAAGCGTTCCCCAGCGGCATAACTTTGATCTGCCCCGGCTTCATCGCAAGCGCCGCAGAAACCATGGCCTGATGAGCCGCCGGCGGCAGCGCGTCAAGGTTCAAGTGAAACCCATTTTGGCCGTCCACCTTCATGTCCGGCTCCGCCGCGATCTGGGCTGGGGTCTTGCCGTGGGCCAGCAGACCCGCCGCCGTTTGCGCGAGATATTCCCGCGGCGTCACGACAAGGACCGAGTTGACCTGGGCCGGCTGGGCAAACACATCTGCGTGATCTTTGTAAAACGCAGCCACTTCGGCGTCGCTTGCCGGAATGCCAGCAATCCGCAGGTTTTCCAGTGCCAAGTTCAGCGCCAAATTTTGGCGGAGTTCGGGGGAAACGACGCCCGCTGGGGCCAGCCCCTGCCGCTGCAAATCGGCGATCCGAGCGTCAATCTGGGCGTTGGTCGGGGTCGCGCCCGCTTTGGCCGCCGCTTGCCTGATTAGCTCCGAAAACACAAGCCGGGTCAGCACCGGCTGGCCGGCGGCGCTGTCTACCAGGGCGCGGTATTCCCGGTCCTGAATAACATGACTCCCCACCGTCACCAGAGGCCGGGCCGGCGTAAACCGGAAGTACATCAAGACGTTGCCGATTACCGAAATGGCGGCGACTGTGCCCAGCAGCAGGGCCGCTTGACGCCAGCGCTTTTCCCGAGGCACAGCAAGCGTTTTGGCAAACCGCTGCCGCAGCGAAAGCTGCCAGCCGGCGGACAACTGCTTCCCAGCCGCCGCCCGCGCGGCCTTGCGCCGGGCTGCTGCCGCACGCTGGGCGGGTGTCGGTGGGGCGAAGCGCTTGAACGCGCCCTGGTTCAAGGAGTCCTGCCAGCCGCGCGATGTTTTTGCGGCGCGTTTGAGCGACTTTCGCAGAGTTTTCACGAATGGTTTTTTGGGGAGGGGCATACAAATCCGGTTCTAAAAACTTCCAAAAGAGTAGGTAGTAATTCTAATAAAAGCAAAAATCATGCCAAGCGAGCAAAGTGTCTTATCACCCGCTTATTTTACAGCATATTTGCTAAGAATGCCAGATTGCCAGCGTTTTCCCTGCCCCGCTCTGGAACCGGCCCGCTTGAGGAGGTGTTGAAGCAGCATGAGTGAACTGTCTTCCTTGCTGACCCAGCGTTACGGCATGGCTGCGCCGCCGGTGCCGGACGCGGCTTTTGAGGCCGATCCGGTGCTGACGGCGCTTTTGGCCCATCGCTCCGTCCGGCGCTACAAGCCGGGCGCCCTGCCGCCGGGAACGCTGGAAATGCTGGCCGCCGCCGCCCAAAGCGCGGCGTCCTCGTCCAACCTGCAAGTGTGGAGCGTCGTCGCCGTCACGGACCCTGCCCGCAAAGCCGAAGCCGCCAAGCTTTGCGGCGACCAGGATTCCATCCGGCAGTGCCCCTTGTTTCTCGTCTTCTGCACCGATTTGGCTCGCCTTTCGGCAGTTTCGGAGCGCGAAGGGCTGCCCGGCGCGGCGCTAGATTACACCGAAATGTTCGTCACTGCCGCCATTGACGCCTCACTTGCCGCCCAAAATGCCGCCGTCGCTGCCGAGGGGATGGGCCTCGGCACCTGCTACATTGGCGGCGCACGGAACCAGCCGCAGGAACTCGCCGCGCTGCTCGGTCTGCCGCCCCGCGTGGTGGCCTTGTTCGGCCTCACCGTCGGCTGGCCTGCCGACGGCGACACGTCTGAAATCAAGCCCCGCCTGCCCCAGTCCGGCCTTGTGTTCCCCGAAACCTACGACAGCGAAGCGCGGGACGCCGCCGTCTCCGCCTACAACCAGACCATGCACGAGTTTTATGCCAGTCAAAAAATGGACGTTCCCGGCGACTGGTCCCAGCACTCCGCCAAGCGCGTCGCTGGCCCCGAATCGCTATCAGGCCGCGACAAGCTCCGGCAGATTTTAGAAGCACACGGCTTTGGAATGAAATAAGAGCAGTACGCCATGAGCCGTTTTCGTTTGAGCCGCCTGCTGCTTTTGTTTGCGCTGCTTCTTGCGCTGCTTCTTGCGGGACTTGTGCCTACTAAGTCCGAAGCGGATACCTCCGCGTCGCTTGCGGCGGCCTGCGCCGCGCTTGCCGGCTACACTCATGCCGCCCCATCCGACAATCCTGGATCGCAGGCAAAAGAAATTGTTCGCCTCTGCGGCGGCGTGGACAATGTTCCGCTTCGTCTCATTCAGCTTTTGCAGGACCCAAATGCCGAAACACGCCTTGATGCCGCTGCGGCTCTTGGCTTCCGAGACACTTTTTTGTCCGGCGTCATCTTCGCCAACCTGCCGCAGACTGTGCAGTCGCAGGAAGCTCTTTATGAGCAGCAAATTAAGCGCTACAACCAGCTTGCTGTTCCCGCGCTTTCTGCTGGTGTTCAAGACAAAGATGATGGCGTTCGCTTGGCCGCTCTTCAAGCCCTGGAAGCATTGACGTGGAACTCGCAAAACGCCCTCTGGAGCGCGGCAGTGCTTCCTGTGTCCCAGGCTGCCGCCTCACCCGATACTGTTCTGCATCTTCCCGCCCTGCGGGTGCTGGCGTACATGCCTGCGGATGTTTCCCCAGCGGCTTCCTCGCTGCGCCTCGGCTTGCACGGCACGGCGGACGAACAAAGCTACGCGCTGGCGGCGCTCATCCACGCAGGCCAAACAAACCGCACCGTCACACTCAATGCCTTTTTGCCGGATCTGGCTTCTCATTTTCTGGCTCAACGCCGGCAGGCAATAGATGACATTAGCCAAGCCGTCGTGCCGCTGTGGACCTCCGATTTCATAATGCACTATCCGCTCCCAAACTGGAACGGAGACAGTCGCCTTTCCGGGCAATTTGATCAATGGTTCTTCCACCTTGCGCCGCAATCCCATAAAGAGCAGCAGGCAGCGATGACGGAAGCACAAGCCCGGCTTCTGGCGGCATTGATAAAAGCAGCATCTGACCCAGATCATTTGCTGCGCTATGATGCGGCATTAAGCTTGGAACAAATCGGAAACTGGACAGTCAACGGGTTGGGATGGAGCATTATCCCTAACTCGGCTCATGATACCAAACCAGAAGTGCAACAAGCTCTCGTACAAGCAGCAAGTTCCCTTAAAAAGTCTGAGCCTATTTTAGCAAGGCGCCTTCAAGAATTGCACGCAAAGATCGAGAAAGGCCCAGGTGTGGTATTCTAAGAGAACTAACAATAGGGGGATTTATGACAATTCAGACGCGGCGGGAGTTTGTGAAGGCTACCGTGAAGACGACGCTGGCGGCGGGGTTTGCGCTGGCGACACAGCCGGTTTCGGCGCAGACGATCCACACGAGCGCGGCGGGGCTGACGGCGGGAACGGTTCAAATCCCGACTTCGGACAGGCATATTCCGGGCTACTTTGCCAGGCCGGACCATCCGGGGTCGTTTCCGGTGATCTTGGTGGTGCAGGAGATTTTCGGTGTCCATGAGCATATCCGGGACGTCTGCCGCCGGTTTGCCAAGCACGGTTACTTGGCGGTCGCGCCGGAGCTGTACGCCCGCGAAGGCGATGTGTCTGTGATGACCGACATCAATACGATCGTGACGCAGGTGGTTTCCAGAGTTCCCGACGCGCAGGTGATGACGGATCTAGATGCAGCAGCGGCCTGGGCGCAGCGCTCCGGGCATGGCAACGTGAGTAGGCTTGGCTTGACGGGCTTTTGCTGGGGCGGGCGCATTGCCTGGCTGTACGCCGCGCATAACCCGCACCTCAAAGCGTCGGTGGCCTGGTACGGACATTTGGTCGGCCAGCCGGACCCGCTGCATCCGACAAACCCTGTAGACGTTGCCGCCAAGCTGCACTGCCCGGTGCTGGGGCTGTACGGCGGATTGGACCAGGGCATTACGGCAGGCAGTCGGGCGCAGATGGAATCAGAACTGGCACAGGCGCATAATCCGTCCCAAATTGTGGTATATCCCGATGCAGGTCACGGCTTTCATGCCGACTACCGTCCCAGCTATAACGATAAAGACGCCGCCGACGGCGACCAAAAGATGTACGCCTGGTTTCGCAGCCACGGCGTCTAAATCCACCATTCAACAAACCCAGCCCTCAAAGGAGAATTCGACAAATGGCAGTACGCAACGCAGATGCAGAGTGGTCCGGCACACTTATGGACGGCAAAGGCTCGATGAAGCTCGGCAGCGGGGCGTTTGAAGGCCCGTTTTCGTTCAAGTCGCGCATGGAAGAAGGCACGGGGACAAACCCGGAAGAGCTGATCGGCGCGGCCCATGCCGGCTGCTACTCGATGCAGTTCTCGGCCATGCTGGAGCACGCCGGTTTTCCGCCGGAGCGCATTCACACGGCCTCGAAAGTCTTTTTCGGCCCGGACGGCCCTGGCTTCTCGATTTCCAAGATCGAGCTGACCACTGAAGGCACTGTCCCCGGCATTGACGCCGCTAAGTTCCAGGAACTCGCGCAGGCCGCCAAGACCGCCTGCCCTGTCTCCAAAGCTCTTGCTGGAACCGAAATCACGCTGAACGCCACGCTGGCGTAGGCAGCCGGCCCCCACCCCCGGCCCCTCCCCCATCGGAAGGAGAGAGGGGGGGGTAAGAAAAGATGAAGATAAGAAGGGCAAGCCCCAACGCGGCCTTATCCATTCTT
>CAXTRL010000239.1:0-5849 GCA_964246575.1 uncultured Armatimonadales bacterium | reverse complement strand
AAGGCATCGTACCGTCAGGGGCATCGCGACCCTGGACCGTGATGCGCCGGGATCGCACCCGCACCCTGCTTCAGCCGACTTCGACAGGGGCAGTCCCCGCCGCGTCCTACTACCCCAGCGGGTCCGGCGTGGGCGGCGAGTTCTTCCGGGTGACCGAAGGCGATTCACGTTTGGGCGGCTTCGATATTTCGGGGCGAGGCTGGCGCGGCGGGGTAGGAGTGCGCCGTGATACCAAAGAGCGGTGCCTGCTCCTGCGCGGTGACGGCGACCCACCGAACGTGTATTATGTGGAGCCGCTGCCCTGCGCGTCCGCCCAGCCGTCCCTAGCTGCCGTTCTGCTGCTGGCATACGTGCTGACCGAGCGCGAAGTGCGCGATGGCAACTGGATCAAGCGCCCGGACGGCGCGGCGAGGCTCTGACAAGCGTGGCAACTGCAAGCCCCCAGACGGCATGGGAGGCGATCATCATTGCCGTGCGGCGCGGGGGGTGCTGGGTTGCAGGGCGCAGGATTCCTAAAGCGGGAAGCCAAGCAAGATAACTGGCGGCCCAAAGCGCCAGGCCAAACGCGGCCCCGCGCCGGGGAGTGGAAACGCCCGGCGGCGTGAGCGCCCCGTAGAGCGCCCCCGCCGCCGCGCCGTAGCCGTAATGACACAGGGCGGCGACCGCGTGTTCCTGGACCGGTGTCAGGGTCCGGCGCAGCCCGCTTCGTTCGGCCAAAACCGCCACGATCTCACGCGGCGGGAGTGGATACTGTTCCTGCGGCGGTATAGCTCTTTGCAGCGCCTTGAGAAACACCGTCATGGGAACCGTTGCCGCTGCCCCCGCCAAAGTTCCCGTCCCGAGCCGTATCAACCACAAAAACTTCTTCAACGATCACTTCCTCCGTGCTGGGAGCAGCCGTTTCTGTGGAACCCGGTTTGGTTTGCCGTCGCCGGTTCCAAAGCACTCCAGCCCCGACCAGCCCCGCGCCCAGCAGCGCCCGACGTGCGTTCGGATGCGTTTCAAACCAGGTACCCAGGCTGAAGGACTTGGACAGCTTTCCAAAGTCGCCTTCCGGCCGGTTAAAGCCTGCAATCGGCTCGTACAGATTGTTCGGCGCATCCGCCGATTTCGGCTCGGTTGTTTTTTGGCCTGCGAAGCCGACGGCTCCGATAATCTTGTCCGTGAAGCGCGGCGATGTCCGCTCCAAGAAGATCATCATTTTGCCTGCGCCGCCGACAGCAATCTCGCGGACCGGGTGCTGGGCTGCATACAAGATAGCGTCGGCCACGACGGACGGCTCGTACAGCGGCGGCAGGGCCGCCGGCTTGACGCCGATCTTGGTCCGGTTCTTGTTGAAAAACGGCGTGTTGATGGAAGCCGGCATGATTTCGGTGACGCTGACCGGAACTTTGTCGTGCCGCAGCTCCATCCGCATCGTTTGTACGAACCCATGAACGGCGTGCTTGGACGCGGAATACGCGCTGTGGAACGGCAAGGGCCGCATGGACTCGACCGAGGAAACATGGATCAGCGCACCGCCTGCCTGCCGCAGATAAGGCAAAGCCGCCATGGCCCCATACGCCTGGCCGTTCGCGTTGACATCCATGATTCGCCGGAACTCTTCCGGCGTCGTTTGGTCAAACGGCGCGTAAACCGCGACCGCCGCCACATGGACCCATGTGTCCAGCCGCCCGTACTGCTCAACGGTCAGGTCTGCAACAGACCTCACTTGGCTAAAGTCCGTCACTTCGGCCGGCAAAGAAACCGCCTCCCCGCCCGCCAGGCGGATCTCCTGAACCAGACTTTCCAGCCCATCCTCGCTCCGGGCGGAAACGGCGACTTTCGCGCCCGCTTTCGCCAGCCGCAGCGCGGTTTCCCGCCCGATCCCGCTGGATGCGCCGAAGACGACCACGACCTGTTCTTTGATTGGCTTCAGTTTAATCTTCATTGTGTTCTTACTTTCCGTTTCGTGTTCTTCCCGCTCTTAGATGCCCTGAGAATGCGTCTGCGCCCCGGCCAGCCGCGCCGAAGACGTGGTTTGAGTCATCACGGCGGCCCCGATCTCGAGCAGCCCTAAAATGACAAGAGCGATCCGAGCCGACGACGGCTCCCCGTGAACCGTGAAGGCGGTCGCCAGAAAGACCAAGCCGACCAAAAAGTCTAGGACTAAATGCACCGTGACCGGCAGCACTTTGATGACGCCCAGCTCAAAGCGGGTCAGCAGCGTGTAAAGCAGCGCCCCTCCCGCCATCCCCATCATCAATTGGGTGAGTCCGGCGCTCCAATGGAGCAGGTGCGGCAGAAGAAAAACGACAACAACGGCGGAATAATCCAGGATGCCGTGCGCTTTCGTGGTAATTGGTTTCATCAGGTGGGACTCTTCTTTCTCCCCCGCGTTACAAAGCAGGTTCCGAGGGAGATCGTACTTGATTTCCGTCCTGCCTGTGTTACCCGCTGTGTCCGCGCGTAAAACCGTACAAGCATCAATAAATATCTACAAATATCTTATGCAACAAATAGCAGGAAGTGATAGCTTACATTGCCGGACGGGGATCAAGGGAGAAAGCAGGAAGCTCAGAAAGAAGGTGGGAGCGGGCGGGTGGCGTCACGGCCATAAAATCAGAAGATTGTGTTGAGGGGGAAAATCGGGTTAGGCGCAGCATCAAGAACCCGGCACTGGAAGTGCCGGGCTACTCTTGAATGGAAGTGTCTCCGACACTGAGGATAAGCTCCGTGCCGCTGGCATTTAGTCCCGCAGGGACTTTCACGCAATAGTAGACCGGCACTTCCAGTGCCGGATTCTCTTGCGTGCCTAATTCATTGTCGCCGCATACTTGCGGGGATCGTCCAAGGTCTCCGGGCCAACTTCGACGGCGGTGGTCTTGTTGTCGCCGGCCAAATCATACCGGGCCTGGCTGGTCATACTTTTTACCAAAGAACGCAGGGCGCGGACGCCGGTTTTCATGTTGACGGCTTTGTCCACGACGGCGTCCAAAGCGTCTTCGGTGAACTTCAAGGCAATGCCGTCGCGCCGGAACAGCTCGACTTGCTGCTTGATGACTGAGTTCTTCGGCTGGGTCAGGGCGAGGCGCATCTGCTCTTTAGTCAGCGGGGCGAGCGGGACGATAATTGGAAAACGGCCTGCGAACTCCGGCACGAAGCCGTATTCAATTAGGCTTTCGATCAAGACTTCGGCGGGCGCCTCAGCGAGGATCTCATAATCGCGCTGCGGGTCGCCGGAAATGGCGGACGGGTTCGCGCGGAGGCCCATTGTCCGCTCGGTTTGCCGCTTCATCTTTTTAGCGACAATTTCCGGGAAGCCTTCAAACGCGCCGCCGCCAATAAACAATATCTTGGACGTGTCAATGTACTCCGGCGGGGCGTCGGGGTGCTTGCGGCCTGACGCGCCGAGCGGAAGCTGAGCCATCGTGCCTTCCACAAGCTTAAGAAGCGCGTGCTGGACCGACTCGCCCGAAACGTCGCGGGTGATGCTGGGGTTGGCTTGCGACTTGCGGGCGATCTTGTCGATCTCGTCAATAAAGATGACTGAGCGGCCTGCCCATTCCAAGTCTTCGCCGGCGTCAATATACGCCGCCGTCAGAATGCTTTCCACGTCGTTGCCTGTGTAGCCTGTCGGGGACAAACTGGTGGCGTCGGCGGAAGCGAACGGAACGCCAAGCGAACGGGCCAGCGTCTTGGCAAGAAGGGTCTTGCCGCTGCCCGATGGCCCGACCAGCATGATGTTTGCTTTTTCCAGCTCGACTTCGGCTTTTGTACCGGCTTCAGACTGGGCCAGATCGTCCTGATGGATGCGGTGATGGTCATACAAGCCGACGGCGACATCGCGCTTGGCCCGCTCTTGACCAATCACATATTCATCTAAGCGGGCGACGATCTCGCGCGGCGACTGGTTGAACGCGACCAGTGCCTCTCGCGCTTCGGCTCGCTTGCCTTCGTTTTCCTGAAGGTGTGCGCCGTCCTGCGCTTCCTGGACTTTCTTTTGCAGGTCTACCCCTGCCGTGAAGCCCGGCCAGTCTCGGTGGCAGATGTAATGCCCTGCCGCGTCTATTTCAATGACCTGTCCCCGGTCGCGCTCAATTTCGTAATTCTCGCCGCAGACCATGCACTTCGCTTTCACTGCCGTTCTTCCCTTCACCTGCAACAAGCACACAAAAAAGAAAGGACGCATAACTTATGCGTCCAGTTGGTAAATTAATTCAGTAAATCAATTGATCGGGGTGACAGGACTCGAACCTGCGGCCTCAAAGTCCCAAACTTTGCGCGCTACCAACTGTGCTACACCCCGAATGTTCCTATTATACACCCCTCAGCGCCCGAAGTCAACCGGCTTTGCGGTCCGTGTGCTTTTGCCTTGACTTTTTTTGACCCTCCCAGTATCATAAATCTTATGAATGTTACGCTTGCCGCGATTGAAGCCGCACTGCCGGGGGTGCAGTCCGTAGCGCATCACACGCCGGTCACTACAAGCGACAGCGTTTCCCGGCGCATTGGGCCGGGCGCAGACATTGTGCTGAAATGCGAGAACCAGCAGCGCACCGGGTCGTTTAAGATACGCGGCGCATACCACCGGCTGTCTCAGTTTACGCCGGAAGAACGAGCGAGAGGCGTCGCGGCAGCCAGCGCCGGCAACCACGCCCAGGGCGTCGCGCTGGCGGCCCGGCTTCTCGGCATCACGGCCACGATCTTCATGGCCGAAAACGCTTCCATCGCCAAGATCAAAGCCACGGAAGGCTACGGGGCAAAAATTATTCTGGCAGGCTCTAATCTGCACGAAGCCACCGAGGCGTGCCTTCTATATGTTGCCGAAACAAACGCGGTCTTTATCTCGCCGTTTGACGACGACGGCATTATCACGGGGCAGGGGACACTGGGATTAGAGCTGCTGCAAGACGTGCCTGATGTGGACACGGTCATTGTTCCCATCGGCGGCGGCGGCTTGTTCGCCGGGGTCGCGCTGGCCCTGAAAGAAACTCGTCCCAAAATCCGCGTGATCGGCGTCCAATCGGAAGGCTGCGACGCCGCAGCACAGTCGTTTCGCGCCGGCCACTTGGTTCCAAGCTCTGTTCCCATCCGAACCATCTGCGACGGCATTGCGGTCAAGACGCCGTCGCCGCGCACGTTTGCTTACCTTGAGAAGTACGCCGACGACATTGTGACCGTTTCCGACGCCGCCGTGTCGTCCGCCCTGCTGCTGCTGCTGGAACGGGCCAAGCTGGTGGTTGAGCCGAGCGGCGCGGCTGGCCTTGCGGCCCTGCTGGACCGTCGCCTGGAGCCGCACGGCAAAACCGCCGTCCTTTTGTGCGGCGGCAACATTGACGCGCTGGCTTTGGCCGACTTGACTCAGCGCGAGATGCTCCGCGCCGACCGTTACCTGCACCTGCTGACTTCCTGCGACGACCGCCCCGGCGGCCTGGTCAACCTGCTGTCCGTCATTGCCCAGGAGCGCGGCAGCGTCATCACCGTCAACCACAACCGCCTCAGCCCCAATTTAGCCCTCGGCGCAACCCGCGTTGAGCTGCTGATTGAAGTGCGCGACAAGCCGCATCAGGAGCGCATCATTGCTGCGCTTGCCCAGCATGGCTACCCGGCGGAATTGATCGGATAAATCCGGGGTTTTTTACAACCCCGGCACTCACTTTAAGGAGAACACCATCACTATGTCGGAACCTACTGTTTACAAAGGGCTGGAAGGCATCACAGCCGCCGCCACGAACATCGCCGAAGTGGACGGGCAAAACGGACGCCTGACCCTGCGCGGCTACGACGTGTCCGAGCTTTCCGGCACTGTTACGTTTGAAGAAGTCGCGTATTTGCTTTGGAACGGCCACCTGCCGACCCAAGCTGAG
>CAXTRL010000238.1:5222-5854 GCA_964246575.1 uncultured Armatimonadales bacterium | reverse complement strand
GTCTTCTGGTGGCGGTATTCTTCAATGTGCTGATACACTTCGTCGGGGAAGTTCAGGTCGCGGTAAACATTGCCGGCATCGGGGTCATCCGGGTTTGGGATGATCGGAAACTCCTGCTCCGACTGGTACTGCAAAATCTTGTCGCGCCGGGGCGGATTGTAGTTATGCTCCGCCACCTGCGTATAAAGCGCCCTCGCACCGTCTTCGCCGAAATCCTTGTCTTTGGCAAGCTCAGCGACAAGCTCGTCTTCGGTCAAAAAGTGCCGGGCCACCATTGTAAAAACTAAGCGCCCGTAATGGCCGATGTCTTTCTTGTGGTCCAGCGCGTCCAGCAGGTGCGCCATCATCACGTCTTTTTTCAGATCTTCCAGTGCCATGCGTGTTCTCCCGTGTGCGTTGAAATTGTTAGGAGATGTATTTCCATAACGTGCGAAAATCAAACATTTGTTTGCATCTTTACGTTTGGGTTTGCATTTCTTTAGCGCGACGCGCCCATTCCGAATGCGGATACTTGAGAAGAAACCCGTCCAAGATCGTGTTCGCCCGCGCCGGGTCACGCTCCCGCAGAAGCTGCCCCAGCTTCAGCCGGGCCATTTCGTCTTCCGGCGCATCCGGCGTTTCATCGGTCAGCG
>CAXTRL010000238.1:0-5212 GCA_964246575.1 uncultured Armatimonadales bacterium | reverse complement strand
AGCGCCCCCAGCAGGACCACCGCGCCGTCCGGCTCACCCATCGCCTCCAAAGCTCCTGCCAGGCGCAGCCGCTCCCGCGCGGAAAGCGGCAGCGGCAGGCCCAGCGCCAAAGCTTCCCGAACGCAGCGGGCGGCCAGCACCGGCTGGCCGCGCCCCAAAAGGTCATGCACCGCACCCAGCATTTCCCGCTCCGCTTCCGCCCGGTCCTGCAAACTCAGCAGCCGGGCCAGCTCCGCCCGCACCGGGCCGTTGCCTGGGTCCCGCTCCAAAAACGCCCGGTATTTGCGGATCGCCACTTCCAGCGTTTCCTGCCCCCGCGTTCCCGCCGAACGCGCGTCTTGCAGCAGATAATCCTGGCGTCCGTCCCGCAGCAGCCCGGTCAGCTCCGCCGCCACCAGGCCAAACACGAAGCCGCCGATATGCGCCCAGTAGGCAGTCCCGCCCGGCTGCGGATTCAGCAAAAAGAAGACGCCGCCGCCGATGTTTTGCAGCATCCACAAACACACGCCTGCTACTGCCGGGACTTCAAGCTGTCCCCAAGTGGAGCGGAGCAGCAGGCCCGGCAGCCAGACCAGCCGGATCTGCGCCCGGTGGAACCGAATGGCGAACGGCGCCATGATCGCCGAGATCGCCCCCGACGCCCCCACCAGCGGCACGACCACTTTGGGCGCAAACAGCAGAATGATCGCCATGTGCAGCAGCCCCGCCGCAATGCCGCCGCCAAGATACAGCGCCCCAAACGCTTCCCAGCCGAGCGCTTCCTCCACATGCGGCCCAAACAGCCACAAAAAGACCATGTTCCAAAACAAATGCGCGAGGCTGACGTGGATAAATATGCCCGTCAGCAAGGCGACAAAGTGCGGATGATTGGGGACCAGCCCCCACCGGGCATAGGTTTCCGGCCCGGTAAAGCAGTACGCGACCACGTTCAGGGCGATGAGGATGTAGGTGACCCAGGGTGTGCGCCGCCCGCGCCGGTCCGTGTTAAACGGCAGCGGGACCAAAAGCGTCAGCAGCAAAAGCCAGTACGGGGAAAGGGACATGGTTCCTACACCATCACCGGTACACGCTGGCCCGTGGCAGATGATTCAATGGCCGCGAACACCATCGCCAGGCTTTGGATGTTGTCGTGGCACTCGCCCATCGGGGCCGCGCCCGTCTCAAGTGCATTCAAGAAGTCCGCCAGCGCTCCGGCGACGCCGGGCGGGGCGTCGTGCCGGACCACGCCTTCGATCAGCTCAGACTGCCGGCTGAAGCCTTCCGTGCCGGAAACGATGCCGGCGGATGGTGTGCCGTGACCGTCCCAGATCGCCGTGCCTCTTGGGCCGACCGCCCGCCAGTCGGCTTCCCAGCTTGTGTCCCGGCCTTCGCTGCTCCACGAGCCGCGATAAGTGTAGCGCAGGCCGCCGGTCATCTCAAACAAGGCCGTGGCGCTTGACGCACCTTTGTACCAGCTCCATGCCGGGTTGAATTCTTCGCAGTAAACCGAAACGGGATCTGCGCCGGACACATACCGGGCGGCGTCCAGCGTGTGGATCGCCATGTCTAAGAGAAGTACGCTTGCCATCTCGTCCCGGAACCCGCCGAAGTGAGCGCCGAGATAAAAGTCCGAGTTTAGAATGCCGAGCGGCCCTGTCTGATCCAGGACAAGCTGCCGCAGGGCATAAAGGCGGGCATCGTACCGGCGGCTCTGGCTGACCATGTACAGCGTGTTCGCTTTTTCCGACGCCGCCACCATTTCCCGCGCCTGCGCCATGTTCGTCGCCATCGGCTTTTCGCCCAGCACGGGAACGCCTGCCGCCAGGGCTTGCAGCGTCACGCTATGATGCGCTTCGGGAACGGTCACGTCTACGACAAAATCAGGCTTGACTTCCGCCAGGGCACGTTCGAAATCTTCGCCCGTGTGCGCCCCGGACAGTTCCAGCGTGTCCGCCGCTTGCGCCGCCGCGCCCGGCTTGACATCCACCCAGCCGCCGAGTTCAACGCGGGAGTTCTCTTTCAGAGTGCGGCCCCAGTTCCGCCCCATGCCGCCCGCGCCGACCAAGAGTGCTTTCAATGCTGCCATACTGCCGATTATACCGCAGTTCTACTAAAGTTATTTCGGGTAACGGTAATGCCCGGCAATCGGCCAGGCCGTCAGCACGTCCTGCTCTTCGCACCGCCCCAAGTTGTGAATGACCAGGGGAATGCCGCGCCCGTTGCGGGTGTCCGAGACAATGCCGGTGTGGTCCAGGCCGCCCGGCAGCTTCCAGCAAACAACGTCGCCCGGCTGCCAAGTGGGAAGCGTCTGCGGCGTGACGGCGTCCGGCAGCGTCTTTCCGTGGTTTCGGAAGAAAATCGCCAGATCGGGAACGCGCCGGTGGTCAATGTTCGGGTCAGGCCGGGACAAGCCCCAGCGGTGCGGATAATGGTCCCAATGGCGGGTCATATCGGCATGAACCAGCGCCTGCAAGTCTACGCCGTCCGCCCGCAGGCTCCGAACCACCACATCCGTGCAGGCTCCCCGCCCGGCAGGCGGGTCGCCGTTTGGATAGGACATCGTGCAGTAGGACGCATCGTAGATGTCGCCGATTTGCTTTTTCGCTCCGGCCACAATTCGCGCCTGCCTCGGCGTCAGCGCAGCAGGCTTTACCGAAGCCGCAGCACGCGGCATCAAGCTTGGTGCCGCCGGGAATGCCGGCAGTGAGGCGTGGTGCAACGTCCGCAGGCCGAGGCAAACGGCGCTTAAAGAAAGGGCGGTCAGCAAAATCGCAGTCGTGCGGCGTGTCATGTGCTTTGCTTTCTTTGAAGAACGCGGGCCGGTGCAGGATGCCGTGCGGAGCCAGCGGGCCGTGCCACCCTCGCGCGACGCTCAGAATGGCTGGTTTCTTGGTGCTGATTATACCGTATGTGGTTAATTCCTTGAAATGGGTAAACTATGGCTATCAGAAGGAGGAACATTATGCCGGAGCCTGAGCTTTTACAGCAAGCGAACTTTGTTTCCGACCCAGACGCGCTTTACCAGACACTCGCTTCTGACGTGTCCTGGGAAGAGCATATCAAAGCTCGCAAAACCGCCAGTTTTGGCGAGGCTTACAATTATTCGCGTATCACTTATGACGTGAAGCCGATGCACCCGCTGCTTGTTCCCATTGCTGACGCGCTGGAACAGACCCTCGGCTTTCGCCCAAACAATTGCCTGCTAAACTTTTACGAGGGCGGGGAGTCCAGCATGGGCTACCACTCCGACTCCACCGCAGAACTCGCGCCCGGCACCGGCGTCGCGATTGTTTCTCTTGGAGCCGAGCGCAGCATTACGTTCCGCAGCATTGCAGACAGCGAGGAAAAGTACCATTACCCGCTTCAAAGCGGCTCGCTGCTTTATATGTCCCAGCAAATCCAGCATGACTGGAAGCACGCCGTTCTCAAGCAGGCCGAAGCCGGAGGCCGCATCAGCCTGACGTTTCGGCAGCTCAACCCGCCTGCGGCGTGATTTGGCTGAGGCGGTTGATGTCCCGGCGCACCAGCAGAAGCGGCAGGAGGCCGATGACGCCGAAGGAGCAGTCTATGAGGCGCCAGAAAAACGGGATGCCGCGCAGAGGGCCGAACACGAACGCCCACGGCACGACGCAAACGCAGGCGATGAGGCCGAACGTGATGGTCCAGCGGTTCTGCACGGGGTTTAAGTAAGGTCCAATAAACGCAACGGCTATCATCAAATGCCCGAACGCCAGCCAGTCCGTGCCGTAGGCAATGAAGGGGTAACGCGCGTCGGTGTCCCGCAGGCCGTCCCGCACCCGAAAAATCCAGCCCGACAACGCGCCGAAATGATGTCCGATGAGCCGCGCCAGAAGGCCCAGCTCCCAGTTCAAGGGAATAGCCGTGATGCCGCTGAAGGCCAGCCCCAAAATAAACGCGCCCAGCCAGAACCGTATCCGGCGGCGCAGTTGGTTTGCTTCGGTCATGGGATTGGATACTTTTCTTTCTGGCTGTTAGTGTACCTTCTGTGCAGGCAGAACTTCCCTGCGATAAATGTCCCCACCCTGAAGGGCAGGTCTGGCGGCGCAGACGCCAACCGCACGGTGTGCGGAAATGCCAGCATAAAATGGCTTTTTTGTTCTTCCGGTCGCAGCACTGGCGTCCTCGCCCCAGGGCGGGCAGAGCGGACTGGATACCCGGAGGGCAGACCGGTTGGCGCTTCGCCGCCAGACCTGCCCTTCAGGGCGGAGCGTACTCGGAGGTATTGGTTGACGCTACGCGAACTTCAAGAAGACGATTGGCGGGCGCTTCAAACGTGCCTGGGCGACGAGGAAACGGTGCGCTTTACGGAATGGGAGCCGCTGACGGAAGCAGTGGCGCAGGGCATGGTCCGCTGGGCGGTGGAAGCGCAACAGAAAGAGCCGCGGCAGGCATTTGTCTTTGGCATAAGCCCAACGCCGGACCCAGCACTGATTGGAATTGCGACGCTGACGGTTCGGGATTTCGCGTTGCGTGAGGCGGACATCGGCGTCATTGTCGGGCGCAGGCATTGGGGCATCGGCTACGCCACGGTAGCGGTGCGAGACTTGCTGAGGCTTGGCTTTGGGCCGCTCCATCTGCACCGGATTTACGGGGAATGCGACCCGGCAAATCTTGGCTCGGCGCGGGTGATGGAAAAAGCGGGCATGGTGCGGGAAGGGCTGCGGCGGGAGTGCCTATGGCAAAAAGGGCGATGGGTAGACCGGCTTCTTTATGCTGTTCTTGACCGGGAATATCGTTCAGATTCCCCCTAACTCAGCGGCGCGAGAGCAGGCGCCGGGGCATCGTAGCAGTCAATGGTCCAGTCATCAAACGAGGCGGCGGTGTTGCCCTGGGTCCACAGGCCGACTTTGCCGGGAGCGACGCTGGGCAGGGACACGCTGATGCGCTTCTGCATGTCCACCCAGCCGTGCGCCTGGCCGTCGCGGACCAGCAGCCGCAGGGTGTGCCAGCCGGGTCCGAGCGGCGCGGCGGCAGACGGAGTTGCGGCAGACGAAGCGGCGGACGGCGGCAGGACAATCGGGGTCTGCTGCAATGTGGTATGGGTCGGCCCGGAAATCTGGATCAGGGCCAAATCGCCCAACGCTTGGTTACAGCGCAGGACCATGTATTGGTTAGGGCCGGTGTAGCCGAAGACGATTCCGACGGCGGGGCTGAGGGTGCCGGAGTCAATGCGGAACCGGACACGAACGTCCAGGTTGCGGCCTCCGTCGGC
>CAXTRL010000237.1:0-5858 GCA_964246575.1 uncultured Armatimonadales bacterium | reverse complement strand
CAAGCGATTGACGCCAAAATGCTGTCGGCGATGATCGCCCGCGCCCAGAAAAAAGTGGAGCAGTTCTACTTTGACCAGCGCAAGTCTACGCTGGACTACGACGACGTGATGAATGTCCAGCGGGCCAGCATCTACGGCGAGCGGCGGCGCATCATGGAAGGGGCCGACCTGCGGGACACCATTGTCGGCTACTTGAACGAGACCGTGCAGTCCGAGATCGCCCAGTACGCCCCGGAAAGCGTCTCGCCTGACGAGTGGGATTTAGAAGGCTTGTATAACACCCTGGGCCAGACATTCCCGATTGCTCAGTACGCAACGCTGGACGACCTCAAAAACAAAAAGCGGCCTGAGCTGGTGGAGTTCGTCACGGAGATTGCCGACCGTTCGTACACCGACAAAGAAGCGCACTTCGCTGAAAACTTAGGCGAAGAGCAGGGCTTGGCCGAGATGCGCGATTTGGAGCGGCGCGTGACTTTGCAGTCGCTGGACCGGCACTGGATGGAGCATTTATCGGCGATGGACTACCTGCGCGAAGGCATCGGCTGGCGCGGTTATGCGGGCATTGACCCGCTGGTGCTGTACAAAAAAGAAGCCTACGACATGTTCCAGCAAATGCAGGCGTCCATTCAAGCCGAAGTCGTGCAGATCATGTCGTCCATCCAGATTAGTTTGGACCCGCAGCTTCCCAGTGATCCGCTGGCAAATCTGACCGAGCTGATGGAGCAGGGCGCTGACGAAGACAACTTCTTCAGCGAAGACCCTGCGGCTGAAGCCGTCGCCCCCACCGCCCGCCGCCGGGTTGCTAAAGGCAAGTCTCGCGGACGCTAACAAGCGCACAACAGCCCTGCCATTCACAGAGTGGCAGGGCTGTTTTTGTCTGTGCTTGACAAAGCGTATCGTAATATGATACGCTTTCGTGTGATTATTAGTTTCCGTGACTCCGAGACGGCTAAAATCTTCCGGAACGAAGTTTCCCGGAAGTTTCCGGCGGACATTCAAACAACAGCCCTGCGGAAGCTGCTGCAACTTCACGCCGCCGTTAGTCTGGAAAGTCTGCGTGTGCCGCCCGGCAATCGGCTGGAAGCATTAAAACATAATCGCGCAGGTCAGCACAGCATTCGCGTCAACGATCAATGGCGCATCTGCTTTGTCTGGCAGGCTGCCGTCCAAGAAAGCAAGTTCCCTGCTGGGGCGCGTGATGTGGAAATTGCAGACTATCACTGACAGTCTATACAAAGAAAGACAATACTATGGACCGACTTCCTAATATCCATCCTGGGGAGATACTACAAAAAGATTTCCTGGAGCCGATGGGCATCACGCCCTATCGCCTCGCAAAAGACCTCAGCATCACGCGGGCGCGTGTTGCCGACGTTCTGCATGGCCGGCGCGACATCACGCCGGATACGGCAATCCGTTTGGGCCTCTACTTCGGCATCGAGCCGGAGTTCTGGCTGAACTTGCAGGCGCATTATAACTTGGTAGAAACGCGCTTCGCCCGTGCCGAGATTTATCAAGCCATTCAGCCGCGCCGTTTATTAGAAGCCGTTGCGTAGCTACGAGCCAGGCGAGGTGATTATGGCAATTCCGTCTGTTGCGGAGCTTCTTCGGAGAACTGATCAGCCGGCAGTGCCGACACCCGCCGAAATCTTCGCTCCTTTTCTGCTGCCCGGCGAAGAGCTGCTTTGGGCAACTTACCCCAATGCTATGTGTCATCGGCGGCAGCATCGCCGGGAAACATTCCTTGTGTGCGGCGGTTCCTGTATGTGTTGTGCTGTGCTGGCTGCCGTAGGCTATTGGACTGGCGGGTTTAGCGGCGGGATGCTCACTGCGTTAGGTCTTTTAATTCTTGCCTGTGCTGGATTTCTACACCTGCTTTCGCAAAAGCAGCCCGAGCTTAATTACTGCTTCGGCGTGACCAGCCTGCGTACCCTGCGCTATGATGCCCACGCTGAAGACTCGAACGTCCGAGGAATGCTGCTCGGCGACATTCGTACTTTGTCTGTCGAGGCCGGCAAAGATGGCTGCGGCACGATCTGCTTCAATCAATCGGTTTTGTTATTCAAAAGCCAAACTTGTTTTCTGGCGGTTGACCACGCGGAAATGGTGACCGCACTAATCTTGGACGCGAAACACAAAGTACCCACGGTTTTGTGAATCTGCTGACCTTATGAAGTCGTTGACGCCCTGCAAACAGCGGCCCCCGCCGCCGCGTTACCAAAGGCAAGTCTCGCGGACGCTGACAGCCGCGAAGCAGCCCCGCCGTTCTGAGAACGGTGGGGCTGTTTTTGTTCCTGAACGTAACTTGCTCCCGGCAATGGCTTGACAAAAATGAAGCGTGTATGCTATTCTATTTCCGACTGAATTAGTCGGAGATTGAAACGCGAATGCCCTGAACGTCGCCAAACGCTCAGGGCATGGAGCGGGAACGGGCAATGCCGACCCTAACCACTGGCATTTTACCCCAATTCCGCCTCTTGCCGCTCAATTCTTTCCAAATTGAAAAACGGAGGATTTCTATGTCTCAGCCGACACGCCGGCGTGCTTTTACGCTGATCGAGCTTCTTGTCGTCATCGCCATTGTGGCGATCCTCGCCGCGATTTTGTTTCCGGTGTTCCAGAAAGTGCGCGAAAACGCCCGACGCACCGCTTGCCTGTCCAACATGAAGCAGATTGGGCTGGCGGTCCAAATGTATCTTCAAGACAGTGATGAGCGCCTCTTTTGCCGGGTCGCCAAATCCAGCACCAGCGTCGGCAGCGGGCGCTCCGGGGCTGTGATCAACAGCGCCGCTAATCCTGTCGGCTACGCTCAGGCCCAGTGGTGGAACCTGATGATGCCTTACATCAAGACCCCTGGCGTTTACTCCTGCCCGGATGATAGCGTGCAGCCTCTCAGCGCCGATGCCGCCAATCACTTGACCCTGCCGCGTTCTTATGTCGCTTCCTGCACTGCTGAGGACTTGACGCTGGCACAGCTTGACAATCCCACACAAACGATTGTCATCACGGAAAAGTGGGGTTATGTGGATAACGGCGCAGGAATGACCGGCACGAAAATCAACAACGAAACCTGGATGGAGCCGTTTGACGGCGACGAATGCCAGGCCGGCAGTGATGCCGTCACTTCCGGCGGCTGCTTGGACCCTCGGCCCGGCTACCTAACGGGCATGGTCAAGATGGCAAACTGGCACCAGAGCGGCATAAACAATGCGTTCTTTGACGGCCACGCCAAGTGGCTGCGGCCCGCAGACATTTGGGCAAGCGCAGACCTCACCGGCTGCACGCTCATCCATGAGTATCCGTCAACGCAGCCGAACTCCGAAGTCTGCGACCAATCCTATGCCGCCTGCACGGCCCCGGCAAACCGCAATCTGTGCAACACGTTCACTTACGCACATTGAGTCGTGCGCTCTCAGTCTTCGCGGGTGACTGAAGTCGCCGATGTTTGTCCCACAAAGAATGTTGGGATTATTTGCCGTGCCTCCGTCGGTGCCAGAAGCGCGGCTGCTGACTTCGCTGGTCAACTGGCGGCGGCTAACCTGCGGGTTTTGCATCCAGCCGTAGTCATACTGATAGCGGGTCGTGCCTGTTCGTAGAAACCGATTATTTGTTTTCAGTCATCATTTGTAAGGTCTCCTGTGATGGACATTGTTTGACCGCCTGCCGGAAGTAAAACCAGGCAGAACGCCAGTGGCCCAAATTATATTCCGTCTTTGCCAGCAGCGTCAAGGCTTTGAAGTAGTTCTTGTCTATCTCAAGGGCACGCTTTAGTGCAGGAACCGCAGCGGCGTAGTTGCGTAATCTCCTTTCGGCCACAGCGAGATTGTACAATTCTGTAGACCTTGCCCGTTTATCCCTCGCTACGGCAACAAGCACTTCCCGCGCCTCAGCATATCTGCCAAGATCGGTCAAAGTACGGCCAACGTAGCCTTGAATGTAAGGAGCGTCCGGCTGTTCCCGCAGCGCATTCTCAAAATGCGTCAGCGCCTGCGGGTAGTTCTTTTGCCGACTGGACCGCAGACCGAGCAAGACTTGACGGGCCTTCGCGTCGTTTGGAAGACGGCTGAGAAGCTCTTGCAGTTGCGGAAGATTATCTTTCAGTGCCAGCATATCGTAAAGAAACGGCCACCGGGTATAGATGTGGCTGCCGTTGGAAAGACGGGCAGCTTGGTCCAACTCTTGAAATGCGGATAGTAGCTGGCCGGTGTAAATGTAAGCCAAGTGCAGATCAAAATGCGCGTTGGCAGTTTCAGGGTCAAGCCGGAGTGCCGCTTGATAATCTGGGATTGCTTCCAGGTAGCGGCCTGCTAAGGCATGAGCGTGAGCGCTGCTCCATAGCGCGTGCAGTTCAGTATTCATAACATATGTCTTAGTGCTGTTTCAGCATATCATTATTCAGCATATCATTATTCTGCCGAGACGCCCCAGCTTCCAGCGAGAGTTTCGCCGGGAGCCAGGGCCGCCAGTCCCCAGCTAGGATGATTGAACGCGTCGGAGCCGCAGGTCATTGGCTCAATCGCCAGCGCCCGGCGGCTGTGGCCGTCCGGCAGCGGGTCGCCGGAATACAGCACAACGTAATCAAACGCGGCGTCCATCCAGACCGTCACGGATTTCTGCGTTTCTGCGTCCGACAAGCGCACCCGCAGGAGGCCGTCGGCGTCGCGCTGCGGCTGAAGAAAGCAGGTGTTCAGCACGGTCTCCCCAATCGGGCGAGGCTGCTGGAAATCAAACGGCGTGCCGCTGACGGGCAGAACGCGGCCTGTCGGAACCAAATTCTTGTATTCCAAATAGCTGCTGAACGGCAGATGCAGAGTGTCGGCGTTGATCAGCGCCGAGCCGACCGTGAAGTAGGGATGGAAGCCCGCCGCCACCGGCGCAGGCGTCTTGCCGGCGTTTTCAATGGCGAACGAAACCGTCAAGCCCGTGTCACTCAAGCTGTACGCGACGCGCACACGGAGCGCGAACGGGTAGCCGGGGTTGTCGCTTTCCCCGATTTCAGTCGTGTAGACGGCTTCGGTCTCGGTCGCCGCGCTGTCCCAAATCTTCTTTCGCACAAACCCGTGAATGGCGTTTGGGCCTTCCGAGTCGTTCTTATCCATTTGAAGCGTTTGCCCTTCAAACGTGTAGCGCCCTTCGGTGACGCGGCCCGGGAATGGGATCAGCACATCGCCCTGACCGCCGACTTTGCCTGCTGCGCCGGTGTATCCTGTGACGACTTCCGCGCCGCCATGTGATAAGCCGCGCATGGACGCGCCGTAGGGAGCGGTGACAAGCTGCCAGTCGCCGTGCGTCAGCGTGATTTCGGTATCCAGTGTAGTATCCATGCGGCTTTTATTCGCCGGGCAAAGTCTTGTTTCCTGTATAACTTTGACACAATGCCGCGAATCTTGTATAATGGGAAAAGCGTCAGCGCAGACGCACCATTTTTACACGGAGTATTACAAACATGCCTAGGACACGACGCACCCCGGCGTCCGACGCCCCCGCCCAAGACGCGGCGGCAGTCGAGACCTCGCCGGTGAATTTCGACACGTCACTTGACACGTCTTCCAAGACGCTTTCCCCTGCCGATCCATCGGCCACAGAACCCGTTCAGCCCGCCGCAGATCAGCCCGCAGCAGAACCGGCGAAAACGCCTCGGCGACGCGCTCCGCGCCTGCCCAAAACGGAAGCGCCGACGGCGGATGCCGCTGACGCTACGCCCAAAGCCGTGCCTGCCCGGCGGCGCGGCAGCCGTGCGGCTGCCCCGGAAGTCGTTGCCGCCGCGCCTTCTGCCGACGCTCCGCCCCCGCCGCGACGCCGTGTTCGCCGCCCTATTGCGCCGGAAGCCGAAGCGCCCGCGGCTTCGGGGCAAGATT
>CAXTRL010000236.1:0-5866 GCA_964246575.1 uncultured Armatimonadales bacterium | reverse complement strand
TTGCCCGCCAGGTCCATCTGCGGGTCATGGACCATATCAAAGCACTCTCCGAGGCCAAAACACTTTCCGGGCAAAAAACCAGCGGCGGGCCGGGGGTGTAGAAAACCCCGGCAAAGCAATGTCCTTCGGACAAACATTTCGTCAACATCCGCGTTTTTCCTCATCCGAAGGATGCTTCCCTGACGGGGTTTTCTACAACCCCTGCACAATAGCAAAACTGTTATGCTGACCTGGTTCGCTGAGAAAACTCCCTGGCTGCGCCGCGCTCCTTTCCTGCCGCAGCTTTTGGACACCCTGCTGCTGGCTCACACGCTGGCGCGGCATCCGGCAAAAGCACGGGCGATGCACACGCTGGAACACGAAGTTCTGCGCTGGCCGGGCGTCTCGGCCTGCATTCATCGCTACGGCGGGACTGAGTTTCGTTTGGACCGCCGCGAGATAGGTCACCTGCACGGACACGGCCTGCTGGACATCCGCTTCACGCGGGCGATCCGCAATGCCGTTGTGGAAGCGCAGGCGGCGCACCCGCACCATATCTTTCCGCAGTCCGCCTGGGTCAGCTTTCCTGTTCAAGCCGCCGAGGATGTTCCGGCAGCCCTGACCCTGCTGCGCCGAAATTACGACCGCCTCAAAATGGAAAGTTCGTTATGATTATCCATTCGCTGCTGGACACCGATTTATACAAGTTCACGATGCAGGAAGTGGTTTGGAACCACTTTCCGAACGCCCAGGTGGAATATGCGTTCCGGTGCCGAAGCCGGGGCGTAGACCTGTCGCCCTACGCCGATGAGATACGGGAAGAGCTTGCCGCTTATTGTTCCCTGCGCCTCACCGAAGACGAGCGGCGCTTCCTGCACGGCATCTACTACTTGAAGCCGTCGTACTTGGATGCCCTGCAAGACCTGACCCTCAGCCCCAGCCATGTCAGCGTCACGGTGGACCCCTTAGCCGCGCCGGAGGACCGGCTGCAAATCCGCATCTTTGGAAGCTGGTTCCAGACAATTTTGTTTGAGGTGCCGCTGCTGGCGATCATCAACGGGGTTTACTTCCGGCATACCCAGCCGGACAACGCCGCCAATCTTGCCGAGGGCCTGCGCCGTCTGGAAGCTAAGACCGCGCTCCTCAAAGAAGCCGATCCGCCGGTCTACTTGATCGAGTTCGGCACGCGCCGCCGGTACAGCCGGGAATGGCAGGAAACGGTCATCGCGCATCTCCAAGACGCACTTGGGACGCGGCTCCTCGGCACCAGCAACCTCGCCGCCGCCAAGCAGTTCGGCCTGCGGCCTTACGGCACAATGGCGCATGAGTTTTTGCAGGCGTGCCAGGCGCTGGTCGCCCTGCCGGAGTTCCAGAAGTTTGCGCTGGACACCTGGATGCAGGAATACCGGGGAGATTTAGGGATCGCGCTGTCCGACGTGGTCGGCATGGATGCGTTCCTGCGCGACTTCGACAAGCTGTTCTCGAAAGCCTACGACGGCGCTCGGCATGACTCCGGCGACCCAGTGGAGTGGGGCGAAAAGCTGATCCGCCATTACGAGGCGATGGGCATTGACCCTCAAACAAAGTCCGCCGTGTTCAGCGACAGTTTGGATGTCCCGAAAGCCATGCAGCTGGCCAAGCACTTTGACGGCCGCATTCGCACGTCTTTTGGCATCGGCACGAACCTGACCAACGACATGGGCTTCGAAGCGCTGTCCATCGTGATCAAAATGACCCGCTGCAACGGCCGTCCCGTTGCAAAGCTCAGCGACAGCCCCGGCAAGACCATGTGCCAGGACGACGTTTACCTGAGCTATCTGCGCCAGGCGTTTGCGATCAACGCGCAGGGAGAGTGAAGCCCCCACCCCTAGCCCCTCCCCCGTCGGAACGAGAGAGGGGAGCCAGAGGAAATAACAAACCCTCTGCTTCTTTCTTGCTCCCCTCTCCCGTCGCGGGGGAGGGGCTGGAGGTGGGGGTTCTCCAAGCTCTTCTTAAACGAAAATCTCGCCTTCCAGATACTTCACGGCGTACCCGGAAATCAGCACTCGATCTTCGGAAACTTCGCAGAACAAGTCGCCGCCGCGCCGAGAGACCTGCCGGGCATGGAGCGCCCGCCTGCCTAGCCGGTCCGCCCAGTAGGGAACTAACGCGCAATGAATGGAGCCGGTAACGGGGTCTTCAGGAATGCCGAGGCGGGGAGCGAAGTAGCGCGACACGAAATCAATACCGTCGCTGCCGGGCGCGGTCACGACAATGCCTAGTAAATCGAGTCGGCTCAGTTCGGCAAAATCAGGCGCTAAAGCACGGACTTCCGCTTCCGCATCATACACAGCGTAATAATCAATCTCGGTCGCGGTTTGATCTTGCGAGAGGGCTAGCGTCTTGAACACGGCACGAGGCGGCACGCGCAGGCCCGCCAAAAGCGCAGGCGGCGCTTCCACTGGGGCAAGCGCATATTTAGGGAAGTCCATTTGAAGCATTTCGCTGGCCCGGCGGACTGGGAGCAGGCCGCTGAGTGTCTGGAAGCGCACCACGTCTTCAGAAGGCGTTAGCTCCGTCAATACAACAAACGCGGAAGCCAGCGTTGCATGACCGCAGAGCGGCACTTCTTGGGTTGGCGTAAACCAGCGCAAGTGGTAGCCATCTGTAACAGGGACAAAAAACGCGGTTTCGGCAAGGTTGTTTTCCGCCGCGATAGCCTGCATTTGTGCGTCCATCAGCCAGGCGTCCAGCGGCACGACTGCCGCCGGATTCCCTCGGAATACTTCCCTAGCGAACGCATCAATCTGGAACAGCTTCATAAAGTTAGCTTCAGAAGCCGCTTTTGCGCGACGAGCCGGCTTCCGAAATCGGGTCGTCGTCAAGATTTGTGTGCGGGCTTTCGTCGCCGATATGGAACGGCTCAGAGCCGCCCGGTTCAACCGCTGCCAATTCTTTCTCGGCTTCCGCCCGCGCTTCCGGGGTCATCTGCTCTGTAATTTCTTGTCCAGTTTCAGCATCTAAATCTTTCATTGCTTCATCTCCTCTGCGCTTATCATACCACTCCTAAAACAGAATTAACCCGCGTGAGCGCTCGGTGTTCAGGCGGTCCAGAAACGTATCACGCGGAATCTCGGCGGCTCCCAGCGCCGCGAGGTGCGGGGTCATCACTTGAATGTCAATCCAGCTTAAGCCACGCGCCTTCAGCGTCTCACACAAAAACAGCAGCGCGAACTTGGAGGCATTGGATGTGCGATGGAACATGCTTTCGCCGCAAAAGACGCCGCCGAAGGATACTCCATACAGTCCTCCCTGAAGCTCGCCCTCGGCATCCCAGGCTTCCACACTATGGGCATATCCCAGCCGGTGCAAATTTTTGTAGGCAGCCAGCATCGGCGGCGTGATCCAGGTGCCGGGCTGGCTCGGGCGGGGCGACTGACGGCACGCACTGATCACCTGGTCAAACGCTGCGTCTACGGTGAATGTCAAATCCGTGCGCCGCCGGGCGCGGGCCAAGCGCTCCGGGATATGGAGCTTGTCAAAATCCAGCACGGCCCGTTGTGGCGGGCAGAACCAAAGCAGCGGGTAGCCCGTGATCGGCCACGGAAAGATGCCCTGCCCGTAGGCCCAAACCAGCGCTTCCGGTGATAAATCGTCGCCGACGCCGACCACTTCGGCGTCTCCCGCCGAACGCGGCGAAATGTAGCGCAGCCCATGTGGAATAAATTGTGGCATGGTATAATCCTGCAAAGATGATACCTCCGCGCCCATCGCTGCCGAAGAAGTTTGCGAATAACCCTGTGTCTGCGCCGCGCCCTTCACGCTCGGCTTTGGGCCGCCTGCTGGGCGTGTCGGCGCTGTCGGTCCTCATCGCGCAAATCCCGATTTTGTCTTCGGCGCTGTACCCGCTGCGCCTGTTCGGCACTTTCATTCATGAAGGCAGCCACGCGCTGGCGGCGACGCTCACGGGCGGCCACGCGACCATCATCAACGTCATGCCCGACGCTTCTGGCGTCACCTATAACTTCGGCGGCTGGCAGCCGGTAATTACGATGGCCGGCTACATCGGCGCATCGGCCTACGGCGCTGCCATGCTGTCGCTGGCCCGGCGTCCCGGCGCGGCGCGTCTGGCGCTGGGACTGTCCGGCGGCATTCTGGCCCTTCTGGATTTGCTGCTGGTGCGCGGCTTTGGGCTGGGGTGGAGCATTGTCATTGCGGCGGGCCTGCTGCTGGCTGCCCGGCGGCTTCCCGCAAAAGCGGCGGAGCTGACCGCCATGTTTCTCGGCGTCCAGTGTGCTTTGAACTCGCTGTACGATCTGCGGACACTGCTTGGCTTGTCGCTTCTCCCAAACGGCCCTGTCTCGGACGCCGTCTTGATGTCCCGAATGATCCCCCTGCCGCCGCTGTTTTGGGCCGCTCTGTGGAGCCTGCTGTCGCTCGGCATTCTCGGCGCGGCCTTGCGCCCTTACTGGCGCGACGCTCGCGGTTAAGTCTGCGAACGAACTTCCCGCCAAAATCCCATCCACGAACGTACCTGCCGCCAAAACCCGCGTGGGTGAAACAACTGCCACACCAGCCACGAAGCGCCGCATCCCAGCAGTCCAAACAAGAGAAACAAAAAACCAGGCACAAGCATTAGATCGTCAAGGAGGAGCCAGCGTGAGATAGCTTCGCCTTTGTGTTCCGCCCGCAGAGACTTAATCAAGCTGCGAAATGCCCTATTATCACTGACAGAGATGCGAAAGTATGGTTTGTTTGTGAAGCTGTCGTAGGCTTCGCTGTACTTGTAGGGCGAAGTGTCGGTTTCGTGCAAGCGTAGGTAGCGGCTGACCGCGAGGTCTGCGCCGACATTCAGCAGGAACAGGCAGAAAAAGAGCGCGACTACCCAGCCGCAGCCGGGAAACCAGAGGAATGACCACGGGTCTCTGCTATGTATAAGTAGGAGCGTGAGAGGCACGAAGCTGTATAGGAACAGCCGAGGCAGCATGACTTGGATGCCCAGGTTCCATCCTAACTCCTTTGCGCGTTCCGCAAGTGCGTTAAACATCTCGGCCTGGTGAGGAGGGGCTGTCGTCGCTTGGGGGAGCGATGGCACCGCCTGCGACGCCGTCTACCCGGTAAACTTTGCCTTCGCGGACCATTAAATAGACCGCATGGACCGTGATGCCGTCCTGGCCGGTGACTGCCGTGGGAATAGCAAGGTGCGTTCCGGCGGCGTCGGTTTGGGCGGGGCCAAAGGCGACATGCCTAGAGTGGGCAAACTCAGGATACACCTGCACAATCATAGCCCGAAACTGAAGTGGGGACGCAAAGTTTTTCTTGAGGCTGCTGCTTTGGTAAGTAATCGCGGTTTTGTAATCGTCCCGCCCAAATGCCTTAAGTTGGGCCTGGATGGAGCTGATCGCCGCCGTCCGCTCCGCGGCTTTCGCGGGCCGGGACAAAGTGGGCGTTTGGGCAGGAGCGGCGGCAGCCGCAGCGAGAAAAACGGGGATAGCAATGGAAGTCAGCAGGCGGGACATGGCGGGTTTCTCCTGATTTGTAGTACCCGCAACTGCGACGGCATCAACCGGGCGGCAGAAAGAAAAACGCCAGCGCGATGATAGCATAGGCCGCCAAAAGCTGCGCTCCTTCCAGCCAGTGGCACTTGCCGTCTCCGGCGATGAACGCCGTAATTACCACGCTGAACGCAATGGCGGTCATTTCGGGAACCGAGAAGATGTACGTCAAGGGGTGGCCGGTCAGGAGGCTGGCAAAAACAAGCGCGGGCGCGACAAACATGGCGATCTGCGTGGACGACCCGATAGCAATGTTCATCGTAATGTCCATCTTGTTCTTGAGCGCCATCCAGACCGCCGTGGAATGCTCGGCGGCGTTGCCGATGATCGCGACAATGATAATGCCGATAAAA
>CAXTRL010000235.1:0-5871 GCA_964246575.1 uncultured Armatimonadales bacterium | reverse complement strand
TGACCAGTTTGAAAATGCCGCGCATGTTCAGCGCGAAGGCTGGGGCCTGCGCCTGATGCCGGGGCAGTTCACGCCGTTCGGCCTCAAGATCCGGCTGGAGCGCCTGCTGCATTCGGCGGGCATTGCCGCCAAAGCCAAAGCGCTTGGCGCACAAATGCAGGCTGAGCCGGGAGTCGCTCACAGCGCAGATTTGGTGGAAGCCGCACTTCCGAAATCGCTGAAACCTTGACAGTCCACCGTGCGTACCGTATAATAAGAAGTCATTTTAGCGAGATTTTGGAAGTGCGTGGGATTGAAATCCTACGCTAAGGCTTTATTGGGGTGTAGGGTGAAGCGCCAACCGTCCGCCTTCGCGGGCGAAGAATCCAGATTGTGCCGCAGTATTATTCTGTGTCCATGAAGATAGACAATCGGCGTCTGCGCCCCATAGCGCAGGATTTTAATCCCACGCTTCAGCATTATATTCACGATGGAAGCATCGTCTTCGCGGAGGAAGAATTGAAGCAGGATCAGTACACGAGATACACAGGGCTGGCGATTTTAGTCCTCATTGCCCTTTCGGTTTGGGTCATGGTCGGGACGCACCGGGACCCGGCGACGCATCAAAAGGTCGCAAACTTTCCAACGCATTACGGGCTGGACATCAAAGGCGGCGTCCGGGCCATCTTGCAGGCGCACCCGGAACGCGCTCCCGGCGTGCCATATGATGAGACCACAATCCAGCATATTTTAGAGAACCGCATCAACTCCGCCGGCATCGGCGAGGCGGTGGTTCAGCCGCGCCCGCAGCAAAAGCAGTTTATCATTGAACTGCCGGACGTCAAAAACAAAGACGCTGTTATGGCTCAGCTTGGCACCACGGCGCAGATGACGTTCTACTACTTCGCCGACGTGCAGTCGCAGCGCAACCAAACCGCGCCGCTCCGAATCAACGAGAACAAAGGCACGGGCGGCAGGCAGCAGACTTCGTTCCTAGTCACGCAGCCCTGGAACGGCTTCACGCCGGGCCAGACGTTTCGCGACGGCGCACAAATTAAAGCGGACTGGACCGACTTGCAGACGGCGGCAGGCAAGAACGCGGCGGGCGCGGGCAATGCGCTTTACGCACCGTCCGCGCCCGATCCGGCCCAGTCGCAGGTACTCGGAGCCAGCTACGACACGCTTACATCTGATACGCCTCTTTACCTGACGCCCCCGCAGCAGCAGCAGGCGGCTGCACTCAGCAAAGAACTGACCGGCTGGAATGCCCTGCTGACCGACTCCATCAACGCTTACGGCGGCAAGACAATCCTCACCGGCGCGGATTTGGAGCCGCAGTCCAGCGCCCATCTCGGCACGGACGGCGCACCGACCGTTTCGCAGGTCTTCAACCCCACAGGAACCAAAGCGTTCGCGGACTTCACAACTCAGCATACCGGCGAGATCATGGGCATCGTGCTGGATGACTCGGTCCTGTCAGCCCCCTACATTAAAGACCCGATCTTGGATGGTCAGGGCGAAATCAGCGGCGGGTTCCCGACGCTTGGCGAAGCGCAGAGCTTGTCTAACCTGCTGAATGCCGGTGCGCTGCCGATCCCGCTGGAGCAGGTGCAGACGCAGAGCGTGGAAGCCAGCCTCGGTGTCGGCGCGGTCACGAAGAGCCTGATCGCGGGCGGCGTCAGCCTAGCTTTAGTCCTGATGTTCATGGTCGCTTATTACCGGCTGCCGGGCCTGCTGGCGGACATCGCCCTGCTGATTTACGCCCTGTTTACGCTGGCGATCTTCAAGGGCGGCCTGAACTGGCTGTTCCCAGGGCTGATCGTCACGCTGACCCTGCCGGGCATCGCAGGCTTCATTTTATCCATCGGCATGGCCGTTGACGCCAACATTCTAATTTTTGAGCGCCTGAAAGAAGAGCTGCGCGACGGAAAAGCCCTGCGTCCGGCGATTGACTCCGCCTTCAAGCGGGCGTTTACAGCCATCCGCGACTCGAATATCTGCACCTGTATCACTTGTATTGTTCTGCTGTCGCTCGGCACGGCCTCGGTGCGCGGCTTCGCGCTGACGCTCTTGATTGGCGTTCTGGTGTCGCTGTTTTCGGCGATCACCGTTACGCGGACCTTGCTGTACTTGCTGGTAGACGTGTTCCCTGGCCTTGCGAAAAACCCGGCGCTGTTTGGCCTCGGCGTGAACTCGTTGATTGGGCAGACGACCGGCAGCGGCACCCGTGCCGGCATGAACATCATTGGCCGCCGCAAGCTGTTTTATAGTGTGAGCCTTGGAATTATCCTGCCCGGCCTGCTGTTTCTTGCGCTCGGCGGTTTGAAGCCCAGCATTGAGTTTACCGGCGGCACACAGATCCAGGTGAAGTACGCCCAGCCGGTCACGCAGGCGGAAGTTCAGAAAGCTGTCGCGGCCCAGGGCTTCAAAGACGACACTGTCCAGATGGCCGACGGCGGCACGATGGCGATTGTCAGCGTTTCGGAGCAGACTAGGACCGCCAGCAAGCTGCAAAGCCCGGTGTACCAGCGTTTGACAACGGCACTGGGTACGCTTGGCCCGAACACAGAGCAGGCGTTCGGCAATGTCGGCAGCGTCATTTCCAAAGAAGTCACGTCTAACGCCCTCCAAGCCGTAATTATCGCATCCGGCCTGATTGTGCTGTACCTGGCGCTGGTCTTCGGCATCGGCGGCTTTGTCGCTGGGCTGCGGCTGGGAACATCGGCGGTTGTGGCGCTCCTGCATGACATTCTGGTCTTGCTGGGCGCGTTTGCGATCTTCGGCTACTTCTTGGGCTGGGAAATAGACAGCCTCTTTATCACAGCGATGCTGACCGTCATCGGCTTCTCGGTGCATGACACCGTCGTTATCTTTGACCGTGTCCGCGAGAACCTGCGGCACAAGGCACGCGGCGAGAACTTTGAGTCCCTGGTCAACCGCTCCATTGGGCAAACGCTGGCCCGGTCCATCAACACGTCGCTGACGGTCGTAATGACCCTGGTTGCCCTGGTCGTTCTCGGCGGCCAGACGACGCGGCTCTTAAACGTCGCGCTCTTGATTGGTATTCTGAGCGGAACCTACTCGTCCATCTTCAACGCGGCGTCCATTTTGGTAGACTGGGAAAACTGGCTGGCAAGGCGCCGCGCCAATGCGCCTGTCCCCGCAGTCGCGGTGGAAAGCACCGGCGGCGCTGCCATTTACCCATCTAACGGCGGCGGCACAAATGGCGGCAGTGTCCGCCCGGCAGCGCCTGCCGCCCCGCGTTCTGCGGCTCCGCGCCCGCCTGCGCCCGGCGAAATCCAAATCTCAGCGATCAAAGCCAAGAAGAAGGGGCCGGTCAAGCGGTTCTAAGCAGAGCAAGAACCCAGTAAGGTCGGGTAGATCATCATGCCCGGCCTTGAAAGGCCAGGCTAAAGGTTTACAAAGCGCCTCCTGCACTGGCAGACCTGGAAGGCGGCGCTGAAGAGCTACTCACAGTCACCAGCATTTAGCCCCGACGGGGCTTCGTACCCTCCTAGCCTGGCCTTTCAAGGCCGGGTCCTAGTACATTCGAGCATCGTTCTCATCATGCCCTCACAAAACAAAGCATCACAATCCCAAACGCGCTGGACGGAGCCGGAGCGCAATCTGCCGGCGGAGCAGCGGCTGGTCAAAGAGCTGTACATTCATCCGCTGACGGCGCGGCTTTTATGCAACCGGGGCCTGACCGAGCCGGCGGACGCCAATGCGTTTTTGATGCCGTCCCTGAGCCAGCTTTTGGACCCGTTCGGCCTGCCGGACATGGACAAGGCCGCACATCGAATTAAAGACGCACTGGACAGCCGGGAAACCATTTTTATCTATGGGGACTATGATGTTGACGGGGTGACTTCTACGGCTATCTATGTGCGGGCGCTGGGGGCGCTGGGAGCAAAGCTGGAATACCGGGTGCCGCACCGGAAGCGCGACGGGTACGACCTCAAAACGAGCGCAATTGACTACGCGCACGAAAAAGGGGCGACGCTTGTCATCACGTCGGACTGCGGCATACAGGCGCGGGAAGCGGTGGAGTACGCAAACTCGCTCGGCATGACCGTGATAGTCACGGATCACCATGAGCCGGGCGAGACGCTCCCGCCGGCCTATGCCGTGGTCAACCCGCACCGGCATGACTCCACCTACAAGTTCCCTAATTTAGCCGGCGTCGGGGTCGCGTTCAAGACCATGCAGGCCGTGGTGCGGCTGGTGCATCCGACGCATGAAGCCGCGTTTATCCAGAAGTTTCTGGATTTGGTCGCCTGCGGCACCGTCGCCGATGTCATGCCGCTGCTCGGCGAGAACCGCGTGTTTGCGTCGTTCGGCTTGAAGCAGCTTGCTTCAACGCGGAAAGTTGGCCTGCGGGCTTTGCTGGACGGCGCGGGCATTGACACGAGTAAGCCGCTGTCGGCGGAAACGGTCGGCTTCGGGATCGGCCCGCGCATCAATGCGGTCGGGCGGCTGGACGACGCCGCTACGGCTTTAGATTTGCTGCTGACGCTGGACCCAGAAGAAGCGCAAGGGCTGGTGGAGAAAATGAATGCGTTCAATGTGGAACGCCAAGTCGCCCAAAAGCGTATTTTAGAGGAAGCCAAACGAATTGTCGAAAGCCGCGACCTAGACAGGACCAAAGTGCTGGTGGTGGCATCGCCCGGCTGGAACGCCAGCGTTGTCGGCATTGTCGCAGGCAAGCTCGTGGAAGCCTATGGCCGGCCCGCCATTGTCATCGGCGTCAACGACGAAGAAACGCACGGCAAAGGCTCGGCCCGGTCCATTAAAGGCTTCGATATGTTCCAGGGCATTCAGCTCTGTAAAAATTTTCTGCAAAGCTGCGGCGGGCATGAAATGGCGGCGGGGCTGTCGCTGTCCCTGAACAACTTGGAGCAATTCGAGCAGGCAATCAATGCCCACGCGGCGGCGACGATGACCGACGAAGACTTTGTTCCGAAGCTTGCCCATGACGGCGTGATTGATCCATCGGCGCTCAGCATCAACCTGCTGGAAGAATGGGAACAGCTTGCGCCGTTCGGCCACGCGAACCCGGAGCCGAAGTTTGCGTCTGAAAACCTGCTGATTTGTGACGCCCGGCGCATCGGCAAAGATGCCAGCCACTTGAAGATGCGTGTTCGGGCCGAAGCAATGGACCCCACTGACTGCATTGCCTGGGGCCAGGGCGATTGGGCGGATACATCCGGTCCCGGCGACTTTTTGGAAGCGCTGTATACGCCGCAGATCAATGAATGGAACGGACGCCGCCTGCTTCAGCTTAATATCAAAGACTTACGCAGCCGCGAGAATTAGCGGTCTTGACTTAAAAGTTTGACTTAGAAAAGGGAACGATCCCCAATGCCGCATTTCCGCCGGCAGCGACTCCTTCTTGTCGTTTTGCTGACCTTCCTTTGCACATTTCCCGTGCTGGCCCGGCCCGTCAGCGGCCTGCGCTGGGAAAAGATTCACGTTTACAACACATCGCCGACTGTGGTGTTCGCGAAGCTGGGGCTGACCCATAGCACCAAGAACGGCTACACGCGGGACGGCAAGCAGGGCATTCCCGACCCGACATTTCCGCCCGGCCTGACGGACGTTGTGCCGTATGACGCCGAAAAACTGCTGCTGGTGCGCGGTACCCCCAGCGGCCTCAGCGTTTTCCGAGCGCGTGTCACCGCCGCTGACGTTCCAAGCCTCCCGCTGCATCTGTACGCGGAGCTGATGCGGATCGGAACCGGCCAGGTCATAGGCTCTCAGGACGAAGACAAGCTTACTGATGGCGTCCCAATGCAGGTGGTGCTGGGCGACGGCGGGCGGGTGTACCAGATCACGGAACGCGCCAATCCCGACGGCTCGGCGCTGCGGGTGCGCGATGTGGCGCGCGTCGAG